>JACRAV010000372.1 GCA_016213305.1 Candidatus Zixiibacteriota bacterium
ACCTATTCTGGCGGCCGTCGTGTTTATTGCAATCTGCTTGAATGGACCGAAGTTTTTTCGGAGGCCGAGTGGATCAAATCCCTGATCATCGTCACCCCGCAGGTCATTACCGGACCCACTCCGTGGGGACGTGATGCCGACCGGCTGGATATGAGCACGCCCGGGGCCTTGATTTATCAGGATGCGACGCCGCTATTGGCCGCCAACCAACCGTTCACCGCTTCCATCTGGCTCAAGGCCGATATGCCGGGAACGATCACTTTCGTCATTCAATCGGTGGATAATCCCTCGGATCAGACGGAAGAGATCCTTGGCGTCACATCGGAATGGCAACGGTTTGTCGTCCAGCATCAATGTCTTCCCAATGCCGCCGGTGATGTTCGCTTTCTCCTGAAATCCGATGCCGGTTTCGCGGGAGACTTGTACTCCTGGGGTGCCCAAATGGTCCGAAGCGATGATCCGGATACTCCGTATGCGCCAAGAACGGACGATGCCGACGATTGCGATCGTCCGGGAGCGTGGGCTTTCCATTTTTTTATTCAGACGCCACGAATTCTCACCGATGACGAACGGGATCTCCTCCACGAAATCGCCGATTTCATGAAGCCAGCCCACACCCATTACGGGATTCTGGAGCCCGATGACCAGGGTTTTGTGGATCATTGGGAGGTTGGAGTTTCGGAGGTCGGCGTAAATACCTACGTACACTGACAGGTGCGCACGTATGGATAAACATAACTGGTACTACCGATTCCTCGCCGATACCGACTGGCTGAACAGCCATCACGGCGATATCAACAACGCCCTCTGGAATTTCATGCTCGAAATTACGGAGAACACGGGCGTCGTTTATGGCCTTGATGTGTCCGAACGTGGAGCCGGGGCCAATTTCTCCGTCGATGTCGGTTCGGGTGTCGCTTACGACACTTACGGCCGACGGATCCTCAACAACGCGACCACTAACGTCCCGTTCGCCCAGGATGTGAACGGGAACAATATCGAGGTCTTGAATCCGGGAAACGAGCGGATCGTTTCCATTTACGCCTACTATCACACCACGGATTCGAGTCCCGCTATCGACGGTTTCGGCGATACCGTATTTGAAATCACCGCCGAGGATGTCGAATTCAAACTTTATCAGGGAGCCGAGGCCTTGGCCTTCGCTGCGGTTCCGGCCCCGAACCCAGGCGACGGTGGCGTCCTACTCGCGCATGCGACCATCAGTTTCGGTGACATTACCGTCAACAATCCCCAAATCGATACCTCTGTAAAAGAGGAACTGACGATCTTGGGGTTCAGCGGCTTTGTCCACGATACGGGGAACGAAACGATCGACGGCGATTGGAGTTTCAACAACGGATCCACGATCACGTTTTATTCCGATAACGGTGTCGCGCAGACCGTTCACATCGACGGCTCCAACGGAAACATCACCACCATCGGCACCGTGGACGGGGTCGATATCAGCAATCACGATCACAGCGGCCCAGGCCAAGGCGGTACGATCGATCACGGCGATCTCACGAGCATCGGCATCTATACCCACGCCACCATTGATGCGCACATTAACGACGCTTCGATTCACTTTACCGTCCCTTCGATCGATCACGGTTCGATCTCGGGTCTGGGCGATGACGATCATCCGCAATACACCCACAAAGATCAGAATGAGACCATCTCTCAGGTCTGGTTGCACAACGCCAACATCGATATGGCGGGCGGTGCCCTCGTCGACGGGATCGATGTCGGATCTCATAATCATACCGGAGGCGCGAACGGGCCGGTGTTGGATCACGGTACCTTCGCCGGTTTGGGCGATGACGACCATCCTCAATACGCAGCTATCGCTCAAAATGAGACGATCAACGGCTCTTGGACTTTCAACAATCCGGTAAGCGGTCAAAATCCCGTGGCCGCCTCGCATCTGGCGACAAAGGCTTATGTGGATGCCAATGCGGGTGTTTCAGATCACGGGGCGCTCTCGGGTCTCAGTGATGATGACCACACGCAATACCTTCATCTCAACAAGGGCGGACAGACACTCCAGCAAAGCCTGGCCGTCGCCGGCGGAGCGACGATCGACGGGATCAATATCAGCATCCACACCCACTCATTCTCCCTGGGAAGGTCATTCGGCGTGTATGGCAAGCAGACGCAGAATATCGAGACGGACGATATTCTCACCATCGGAGGTTTCACCGCATCGGACATGCCCGTATGGGGAATCTGCCAGATCGATATGACCCAGGGCGGCGGCGGATTCGATAGCGACAACAAGGCATGGATCGGAGGCCCTGGAGAACAGGTCTTCAGCGGGAACGTGGCTCCGACATCTCCTTCCTATAATGGCGGAACAGGCAATTGGGAGTTTCGGGTCCGGCAACGGGCCGGAAACGAAAGTATCGTGTGCGCCTATAATCGCAGCGTCATCGAGTGCACCGACAGTACCGGAGGGCCGAGCTAATGGCGAAATGCACCTATTTTTTCGACAAGATCACGAATCAGATCATCGGTTCCCACTCGCACGCTGAAAGAGCTCCGGACGGATCAATCATACCCGCCGATTCCGACATCGCGAACGTATGGGAGAGCATCCGCCAGGGCACCATGTGGCCGCATCTGCTGGAAAAAGTGACGGGGCAGGATCCGGCAAACATGGACTATCTGGTCGCGGAGGATATGCCTCACGGCTACAACGAATATAAACCCTCGAAACTGGAATCCGGAAATCGACTCGAACGGCGACCTTACTTCGAACTCGCCATCGCCGATAACCATCCGGGCGTCATGAAATCCGAAGAACGGAATACGCATCGCTTCTACGAAATAGACACGACTGGCGGAGTCACGCTTGACATGGAGGTACGCGTGAAAACCACGCAGGATACCGTCGAAAAACATGATGTGGATCGTGCGGTGAAAGGTATCGGCGGCGAATTTCTCGTCGAATGTTCGGCGGGCCGCCTCGTTCCGAGAAACGGCAGGATCACGATGACGAAAAGTTTCGCGACTTTCCAATGGCACCTGCCGGACACGACGGCAAAAGAACTGGCGCGATGTTTCGTCAAGGACCCGAAAGGCGAGATTCTCATCTCGAAAAGTTTACGGGTGAACTGTTACTGACATGAAAAACGGGGATTGGAAATTCTGGTTCGCCATCATCGGAGCGCTGCTCACGGCTTCCGGCATGTTCTGGAGTCTGAAAGTCGATGTGGCCAAAACGCAGATCGAACTGGAACACGTCAAACAGGATGTCGCCTTCATCAAACAAAGGATCGAAAGCCACTATGCAAGTGACGTCGCATTTCAACCTTGAGGAATTCCGTTGCGGTGATGGCACGCCGTATCCCGCCGCCTGGGTCACGTCGCGGCTCAGACCCTTGTGCGAGCAGCTGGAACTGATCCGTATGCTGTGCGGTAACCGCGTTATCACGGTCACGTCCGGTTACAGAACGCCCGAATACAATCGCAAAGTTGGAGGCGTAAAAAACTCTCAACACATTGAAGGCCGCGCCGCGGATATCAAGAT
>JACRAV010000033.1 GCA_016213305.1 Candidatus Zixiibacteriota bacterium
AGAGAAGATAAGATGTCGGGTTTCTCGTCCGCCTGATGGCGAACTCGGAACCCGACCTACGAGGAGAAGACGAGGAGAGATTGCTTCGGTTACGTCAACCCTTCGACCAGCTCAGGGTGACGTGACACTCGCAATGACAGGAGTGAAGATGTCGAAACCACGGGGGTTTCGACCTGCGGAGAGAAGATAAGATGTCGGGTTTTTCGTCCCCCGCAACAGCGGGGGACTCGGAACCCGACCTACGAAGAGAAGATGAGGAGAGATTGCTTCGCCCGAAGCGGGCTCGCAATGACGAAGAAACGGGCAGGCCGGGAGGTCTGTCGCGAACGAGAATGACGTACCAATGACCGTCGCCGAGAAGACAAAACCCGCACCGTCGCCTTCACCTGCGCCAGCGGCGCCGAAGAAGGAAACCATCCTGTCCGGCATGCAACCGACCGGTGCGCTTCATATCGGGAATCTCGAAGGGGCGCTGAGAAATTGGGTAGCCCTGCAGGACCAGTATTGGATGTACTGCTGTATCGTCGATTGGCACGCTCTCACGGCGGAGTGGGAGGATCCCTCGCGGCTCAAAGAGAACATCTTCCAGATGGCGGTTGACTGGCTGGCGGCGGGGATCGATCCGGAGAAGTGCGCGGTGTTCGTTCAGTCCGAAGTGAAAGAACATGCCGAACTTCACCTTATCTTCTCGATGCTCATCACTGTGCCGACCCTGACCCGCCTCCCGACCTACGCCGAGAAGAAGGATCAGCTTGATTCGTACGGTTTTCTGGGGTATCCGGTTTTGCAGGCGGCGGACATCTGCCTGTACAATGCCCACAAGGTGCCGGTCGGCAAGGATCAGGAAAAGCATATCTGGCTGGCGGCCGATCTGGCCAAACGGTTTAACGCGACGTATAAGAAAGTGTTTGTCGAGCCGGAGGCGTTATTTACGAAGATTCCATTGATCCTGGGGGCGGATAACCGGAAGATGTCCAAGTCGTACGGGAACCATATCCCGATCGACGCCACCGACAAGCAGACCGAGAAGATTCTCAAGGGGTATTACACCGACCCGGCCAAATTGCGCAAGGGGGATCCGGGGAACCCGGAGAAGTGTCCGGTGTACCTTCTGCATCAGATATATACGCCGCACGCCAAGACGGAGATTGCGCCCCCGTGTAAAACAGGCGAGCTTGGGTGCGTGGATTGCAAATTGAAACTGACGGCGAATCTGAACGGCGCGCTGGCGCCGATTCGCGAGCGGCGGGTGGAACTGGTGAAGAAACCGGATGTTGTTTGGGATGTGCTGGCCACCGGCGCCCAACGGGCGCGGCAGAGAGCGCAGAATGTCATGGCGAAAGTGCACACCGCGATGAAGATGGATTATAGGAATTAGGATATTCTGTAGGTCAAGCCGCCTGCGGCTTGACAAGAAAAGAGTCAAGCGCCGGGGCGCTTGACCTACGAAGAGAGAGAAGAGTCAAGCGCCGGGGCGCTTGACCTGCAACGGAAACGACCGACGCAACGTGAAAGTGGCAGGATGCAGGAAACCATAAACGAGACCGCTCCCGAATCCTACCGGGTTCAGCTGGACGTGTTCAACGGCCCGCTCGATCTGTTGCTGTATCTGATCCGGCAGGAGGAAGTCGATATCTACGACATTCCGATTGCCAAGATCACGCGGCAGTACCTGAAATATATCGGGGTGATGCAGACGCTGAATCTGGAAGTGGCCGGCGAGTTCATTCTGATGGCGGCCACGCTGATCCGGATCAAGGCCAAACTGCTTCTGCCGCGCGACGAGAACGATCCGGAGGAGCCGGATCCACGCGAAGAACTGATTCTGGCGCTGGTCGAGTACAAGCGATACAAAGAGGCGTCGGAACATCTGCGCGATCGGGCGTTGCGGGAAGAACAGTTTTATGTGCCGCCGTCGCCGGTGAGCAACCTTCCGATGAAGATCGATCTCAGTCCGGCCACCACGCTGTTCGACCTGCTGTCGGCCTATCGCACGGTGCTGAGCATCCGGCGGCAGGAGTTGTTCCACCGGGTTCAGCCGGAAGAATCGTCGATGGAAGAACGGATGGCAGTCATTCTGGGTCGGTTGTCCGACGACGAGATGGCGACCTATCGGCAACTCTGTTCCGATGATCCGAAGCGAATGATAGCGGTGGTGACGTTTATCGCGGTGCTGGAACTGGCGCGTTTGCGCCGGATTTCGGTTCAGCAGTCATGGCCGTTTGCGGAAATGCGGGTGTATCGCGGACAGCGGTTCACCGATGACACCCCTCTTGATGAAACAGTCGAATATGCCGGCGCCGGGGCCGTGGAAGGAGAGACGATATGATGGCGACATCGAATATGCATGCGGCGGTCGAGGCGCTGATCCTGGCCTCGCCCGAACCGTTGCCGGTGGCGAGGATTTGCGAAGTGGTGACGGAACTGACGCCGTCGAAAGCGGCGCAGGCGGTGGCCGAGTTGAATACGCGGTATGCCGACGGGAATTCCTCGTTCCGTATCCGCGAACTGGCGGGCGGGTACCAGTTCTATGTGCTGGCGGAGTTCACCGGGTATATCGAAGAATTGTTCACGCGTCATCGGAAGCTCCGCCTGACGCAGGCGGCGCTCGAAACGCTGGCGATCATCGCCTACAAACAGCCGGTGACCAAAGCGGAGGTAGAGCACATTCGCGGAGTGGCCTCCGACGGCGTCGTGCACACGCTCCTTGAACGAAGCATGATTTCAATCACCGGTCGGGCCACGACGGTCGGCAAGCCGCTTCAGTACGGCACCACCGATGAGTTCCTGAAATTTTTCGGGCTGGCGAGTCTGGAAGATCTGCCCAAGCTGGCGGAGATCGACGATCTGATGGCGGCCTCGACCGCCCAATCGCAGACCCAGCTCAATCTGGCCGACCCCGCGCTGGCGGCGAAACTTCTGGCCAAACTGAATATCGCCGACGGCACGTTTGATCCCGCTTCGCGCACGCGCGAAGACGAACAGGAGTCATCGGCCGACGACCAGATCACATCCGACGAAAGCGAAGGGAACAATGAGCGCCGGTCCCTTGTTTTACAGTCAGGTTCTCACAACGATACTTTCACGATTGCAGAAACCGACGAAGAGTCCGATGTCGTTCCAGAGCCGATCTCGACCGCGGTCAGCGGGACCGAGTCGATATAGTTCGAGCGACGCCGGAGGCATGTTCTGCAACCGTGGGAGTAATCGATGATTCGGCTTAACAAGTATCTGTCGATATGCGGGGTGACGTCGCGGCGCGGCGCCGATGCCATGGTAGCCGGCCGCCGGGTCAGCGTCAACGATAAGATTGTCGAAAAGCCGGGGCTGGTGGTCAACGAGGAAAGCGACCGGGTGAAGGTCGATGGCCTTGAAGTTTCGCCGGTTACCGAGCAGATGTATGTGCTGTTGAACAAGCCGGCGGGGGTGATGTCCACCCTGCATGACCCGTTCAAACGCAAGCCGGTGGCGCAACTTCTCAAGAAGCTCAAGCACCGGGTCTATCCGATCGGGCGGCTGGATTTCGACACCGAAGGGGTCCTGCTTCTCACCAACGACGGCGACCTGGCGTACCGGCTGGCGCATCCCAAGTATGAAATTCCTAAAGTGTACGAAGCACGGGTGAAGGGAAGATTCTCTCGCGAGGATGGTTTACTCATTCAGCACGGCATCAAGCTCGACGACGGGGCGATCGGCAAAGCCAATGTGCATATTCTCGGCTATGGAGCCAATTCAACGCGCATCCGCCTGATACTCACCGAAGGGCGCAAGCGCGAGGTGAAGCAATTGTGCAAGAAGGTGGGACACCCGGTGGAGCAGTTGGCGCGGGTGGATTTTGCGGGGATTACAGCGAAAGGACTGACGCCGGGTCAGTGGCGGCTGTTGTCGCCATTTGAGGTGAACCGGTTAAGGAAGCTGGTGGGGGTGGAGTAGAGGGGTGGATCCGATGGACAGGGGTTGTCCTAAGGCCAAGTCCAAAAGAAAGCCCACCGCAGAGCGGTGGGCTTTTTTGCATATGGGCGATTGCTTACAGCTTCTGGAACCCCGCCGGTAGGTCCGCCTTCTGGGTCGGTGCCGGTTTGTCCCCCGACTCCTCCCAGCGATCGGCCGCGCCGGTAATCCCCTTGAGGCGGAGATCGAAGTCATCGGGATTCGAAGCCGCCGCGATTGCGTCTTCAAATGAGATCAACCCCGCCCGGTAGTGTTTCATGATCGATTGGTCGAACGTCTGCATCCCGTACTGAGTTCCGCCCTGCGCCATCAGGTCGGTGATATCGGCGGTTTTGTCGGGATTCATGATGCATTCGCGGATGGCCGCCGACGACACCATAATCTCCAGCGCCGGAACCCGTCCCGGAGTGTCGGCACGGCTCAAGAGACGCTGGCACACGATGGCGCGAAGCGTGCCGGCCAGCAAGAGACGAATCTGCTGGTGCTGGTGCGGCGGGAAGAACGAAACAATACGCGTGACCGTCTCCACCACGTTGAGCGTGTGCAGGGTGGTCAGCACGAGGTGGCCGGTGTCGGCCGCGGTGAGCGCGATCGACATCGTCTCCAGATCGCGGACTTCACCGATCAGGATCACGTCCGGGTCCTGACGGAAGGCATGGCGAAGCGCCGAGGCAAACGTTTCGGTGTCGCCGCCGACTTCGCGCTGGGAGATGATGCACTTCTTGTCCCGGTAAATATATTCGATCGGGTCTTCGACCGACAAAATGTTCAGCCCCCGATTGGCGTTCATTTCTTCGATGACCGACGCCAGGGTGGTCGATTTGCCTGAGCCGGTGGTTCCGGTGACGATGATCAGCCCGCGGCTTTCGTGCGCCAGTTTCTTGATCACCGGCGGCAGATTCAGGTCTTCGAATGACGGCACGCCGGTGTTGACGGCGCGGATCGCGATGCCGGTGGTTCCTCGCTGGCGGTACAGGTTGATACGAAACCGTCCCAGCTTGGCCACGCTCAGCGCCAGGTCCATTTCGTTTTTCCGGTAAAATCGCTCCAGTTGTTTCTCGTTGAGAATCTGGGCCACCGTCTGTTCCATCAGATCGAGCGTCACCGGTTCGCACTCTATCTGTTCCAGTACGCCGTTGACGCGAAGGTGCGGACGCACTCCGACGCGAACGTGCAAAT
>JACRAV010000034.1 GCA_016213305.1 Candidatus Zixiibacteriota bacterium
ATTCCCGATGACAACGGCGGCCTTCAGTTGTACGATCTTGACCGCATCGAAACCGAGATGGCGCAACCCCGACAGGCGTATTCGGCATTTGGAGCGATCCAGGCGGTCGGTACACTGGGAAGCTCGGTTGTGATTGCGCAGAGGGATCGGGCGGTGACGGCCATTGCGCTCGACCCAACGGGTGCACCGCAAAGCCCGACGGCCGTTCTGCCGGGAGTGCGCAACGCGACCAGGTTGGTCGGGGTAGGCGACCGATTGCTCGGGCTGTATCCGGACCAGAGGATGGTGGCGGTGATACGGGACGCAGGCGGTATGTTTGAGCTGGATACGGCAGTTGAAGACATATCGGCGGTGATTCATGATGTACGGATGAGCGACGCGCGCCTGGATTCCCTGCGCCTTCTTTTCCTGCTCGGCGACCAGTTTGTGGATGTGTATTCGGTCACGCCTCACTGGCGGTTGGAACACTCGATGCGGCTCTTGTTCCCCGCGAGACCGACCGATGCGGCGCTGACCGATTCGATACTGGTAATCGGAACGGACAGGCGGCTGTTTGTATATGTGATCAGGCCGGATCTTTCGACGGAGTATCGTGCCACGATTGAGCTGGGAGTATCGGCGTTCGATCCAGAAGAGCTGGTCGCAATTGTACCAACGGAGAAATCAAATCTACTGCTCGTAGTAACCAGCCGGTCGGTGCGGTCGTTAGACTTGAGCAAACCGTCCCTACCGATAATGACTGACTCGGTGAATTTACCGTATGGTCTGACCGCGGCGGCGCGTACCGGGGATCATTTGTGGGTCATGTCGGTCGATCGCGGCCTTCTGAGAGTGTTAGCGGACGGGAGCAACCCTCTGGCGCTTGAGGACAGCATGAGTGCGTCAGGAAGCATGATCGCCGCCGTCGGAGACCTGGTGGCGGTGGCCAATAGTCATGGCGCGCATCTGTATGACCGGCGCACGCCGACCTGGGCGGGTGAGGATGGCGGACCGGCATTGCCGACCGAAATTACCCTGCAACAGAATTATCCCAACCCGTTCAATCCGGAAACGACGATAGAGTTCGAAATCCCGGCGCCGATGGCGGTGCGGCTTGAGGTGTTCAATGTGCTGGGTCAGTCGGTCGGAGAGCTTATTGACGGGATGCTTCCGTCGGGAAGGCATCAGGCGAGGTTCGACGCCTCGCGCGTTTCCAGCGGCGTCTATTTCTATCGAATCAGCGCCGGAGCCGAGAGCCGGACGCGAAAGATGGTGGTGATAAAGTGAAGTGTCTCGCGAGCGTCATACTCCTGTCGATCGCATGGATCGCCGACGCCCGGGCGATTAATCTCAGGCCGGAGCCGGATTACAGTTTCGCCTGGAGCACCTTTACGACAGTGGTGATGGCGAACGATTCGATTGCGGTGGCGGCAAGTGATTACGGTTTCCTTTCGGCCAAATGGGACGCCAGAAACCTCAAATTGTCGCCGATTAATCATCGGGATGTAGCCGGCAGTCAGACCGAGCGGTTCATCGTTACCGACAGTTTTGTCGCGGCGATTGGCCCTGACGGGAGCGTCTGCTTCCTGGATCGGGCGGCCCTCCCCCAGATTGTCGTTCTGGGTAAAGCGCAATTGCCCGATTCGACGCTGGATATCCTGATTCGCGGACGCGAACTGTACCTGGCGGCCGGGTTTCGGGGATTGCTCCATGGCAGGATCGATTCGTATTCCGTCATAACCGTCATCGATTCCGAACAAACAGGTGTCCATCTGACGGCGGTGGACCTGGTGGGTGACCGGGTGGTGGTCGCCGATGATTACAACGGCATACTCGAATATGCAATCGATCAGAATGGGACACCCGTTTTTGAGAGCGTAACGGGCACATCGTTTTCCAGTGAAGGGCTCAGCCACATGGGCGACACGCTCATGGTCCTCGGAGACGATCACCGGACGGTGCATCTGGCGGTGAAGACGGGAACGGCATGGAACTTTGTCGGGTCGGTGGCGCCGCCCTACGGATGCGACCGGGTGTATGTGGTGGACACGTTTGTGGTAGCGATCGCCCGCGATTTGTCGGCGTTTTCATTGCATGCCAGACGGGACCTGAGTTTGATCGAATATACGTCGTCGTCCTCAGGGCAGTCACTGCGGTTTCCGGCGTTGTTTCGAAGTGGTTTCCGTTCATATCTTATGGTGACTGGTCTGGACGGCGGGATGCTTCTTTATCGTTTTGACCTGGGCGTGCCGCCGTATGCCTGGGGCAACCAAATTTATCCGCTCTCCGGCGAGATCCCTGCCCTGGCCATAACGAAGTCGCATGTGGTGGCGGGGGGAAGCACGGGGTGGTGCCGGATGTGGAACGTCAGTTCCGAGTCGCAGGTAGATTCGGAAGCCACATTGTTTGACATGGGAGGCACGGTAGGGGCGCTGGTCGAAACGAGTTTTGGGCTGGCGGCGCTCAACACCCGTTTGAACAAGCTCAATCTGATTCTGGAAAGCGCCGGGCGGTTGTATCCATTTGCCACCTTCTTTCTTGGACATAACGCCTCGGGCCTCTACTGGCCGTCGCCCACGGATAAACAGGCGGTGATTTTTTGGAGTGGCCCGACGGCCTATGTGTATCGGTGGAATCAGGGGCAGTTGCAGTACCTGTCACCAAAGATAACGACCGCGATTGCGATTACGTCGGCCTGTATTGTGAACAATCTCATCCTGGTGGCGGCGGCCAAGGATGGTGTGCAGGCGTATCGGGTCGGGACGAATTTTGAGATCACCTACGCCTCCACTCTTCCCAGTCGCGATATCTATCTTCTGGCGCGGGTTCCGGGGTGGAAGGATTGTGTGCTGGGATTCAGCAGTAACGCGATGTATCGGATCAACTTTGTGCAACCGTACGCTCCGGTTGTTGATACGGTCATCACTCTCCCCTTTCCGGTCGCGGCCACCTATATGCATGACACATTGTTGTTCACGACCGGGTATTCCACCACAGCCGTCTGGAGTGTTCCTCCGGGCGCCTTTTTCCCGAAGATGCTTGGCTCGTGTGACCGGGGCGGAAGCGTGGTGGCGGGGAATGGCAATGTCATGTTTCTGACCACCGGCAAGGCGATATTTGGTTTTGACCTGCGCGGCCCGACGGGAATAATTGATGATCCGGGACCGTCGATACCGACGGGATTTGCTCTCATGGGCAATTATCCGAATCCGTTCAATCCGACGACCACAATTGAGTACTCACTGGAGAGAACGCACGAGGTGCAGTTGGTGATCTACAATACGCTGGGCCGGAGAGTACGTCGCCTAGTGGATCAAGTTCAGCCGCACGGAGTGCATCGGGTCGGCTGGGATGCTCGCGACGATGAGGGGCGCGCGGTCGCCAGCGGAGTGTATTTCTACCGCCTGTCGGTTGGCGAGGAGGCCCGGGTGGGCAAGATGGTGCTGGTCCGGTAGGTGGCGGGATTGATCAATGAAACGGTTGCTTCTGCACATCCTGCCGTGGGCAGGCGCGCTTTTGATTCCGATGTCGGTCATCGGGCGCACCTTTGTGGCGGTGACACGGTCGGACACGCATGACTCGAATCCCGGCGACGGCATCTGCCGTGATCTGTCCGGGAAGTGTTCTTTGAGAGGGGCGATCGAGGAAGCAAATGCCGGGGCGTTCGACACGGTACTGGTGGCGGATTCGACGGGAACCATATATCTGACTCTTGGTCCGCTCGTGATCACCGGTTCAGGTGTGACCATAGCGGGAGAACAGTCGCCGGCGGTCATTGACGGGCGGTATAATCCGGTCAATTGCGATAATATCGAAGTTCGCGGCGCGGGATGCCGGATATTCAACTGCGAGATTACCCATGCAAGGCGGAACGGCGTGCTGGTGGCGGCCCGGGACGCGACGCTGGGGCAAATCGGGTACCGCACAATCTTCACAGGAAACGGCGGAGGCGACCCGTCTTCGTCCGCTATCGCAATCAAGGGGCCGACGTCCTCCGGAACAGCGGTTACGGCGTGCTGGATAGGTCTTGGCGGCAACGGCACTACTGTGGACCCGAATCGGAACGGGATACGGGTGTGCGGAGCCGACAGTATCACCATTGGCGCGAACTCATTCGCCGGGCGGAATCTCATCTCGGGCAATGCCGGGTCCGGGGTTCTTGTTGATTCGTTGTCGAGCGATGTCGGGATCATCGGCAATTACATCGGACTGGACATCACGGGCCGGAGTGCGGCGGGGAACGGCGGCGACGGAATTCGGATAGTCGGCGGATCGCGCTCGAATCGCGTTGGCGGATCTTCGGTCAACGCGCGAAACTTGATCGCGGCAAATCTTGGATGCGGGATACGACTGGAAGGGGTCGGTACCGACTCAAATCAAATCGGCGGGAATTTGATTGGTCTGGATTCGGCCGGTTATCTGTCGCTTGGTAATCATCTGGCCGGGGTGCGGGTGGCCGCCGGGGCCAAACACAATACGATCGGACACGATTCGTCAGGGACGGGGATGCATCTGGTGGTGGCGGGAAGCCGACAGAATGGAATCGAGATTTTGGGAGCGGGCACTGATTCGAATCGAATTGACTGGGCATGGATCGGGTTGGATGGCGGCGGGAACGGCGACCGCCCGAATGGGCTGGTCGAGGGCCAGGGGATTTTGATATCAGGCGGGGCGAAGCACAATATCGTAGGCAGGGAATCATCGGTGGTTCGCAATGTTATTTCGGGCAACTATGGTCCGGGGATAACGATTGCCGGGTGGGGGACGGACAATAATCTGGTAGTTGGAAATTATATAGGTCCGAGCCGCCAGGGATCGAGTACGATTGGGAATTCGGCGGGGGTGGTTATTCGAGATTCGGCGCGATACAACCAGATAGGAACGCAGGCGTACGGCAATCTCATATCGGGCAACCGCTGGGAGATGTTCCCGCTGGGGGCGGGGGTGGTGCTCTACGGCCGCAGGACGGATTTCAACTCGGTTCGCAAGAATTTCATCGGCGTGGACTATACCGGCACACGGGCGATCCGCAACGGCGCGGCGGGGATCGTTTTGGGAAACGGCGCCTCGCATAACACAATTGGCGGTGATACCACGGTTGGCAATCTGATATCGGGGAACGGGACACCGCCTCTGCTGGCGGGGCTGGCGGCAGGCATTCACCTGTTCGGACCGGGAACGGACAGCAATGTGATCGCCGGAAATCTGATCGGAGTGGCGGCCGATGGTCAGACGCCGATCCCGAATACCGGACATGGGATCGGTGTGTTTGGCGGCGCGCGATGGACTAGTATTGGTGGGGATAGTCCGGCGACCAGAAATACGATTGCCCGGAACAAGTACGCCGGTATCTGGATCGATGGTGATTCGACCTACGGGCACGTGGTGCGATATAATTCTGTGTTCGGCAATGACAGCACGGGCATGGCCTTGCGAAATGGCGGCAACTTGAAGATCGCGGCACCGGTCATTTTGGCGATAGGCGCCGACACGGTATTTGGCAGTCATCCGATTCCCGGAGCGGTCATAGATATCTACAAGGGCAGGACCGGGAGCAAGGGGCATATCGAAGGAGCAAGTTATTTGGCCGGCGGGGTGGCGGGTGTCTCAGGCGGGTTCGAGATTGTCATCCCCGGCCTTCACGCGGGTGATACCGTCACGGCGACAGCGACGGTTGCCGGGATGGGAAGTTCGGAGTTTGCGACAGGGCTCGCCGTTCCCGTTCCGACAGACGTGGACGAAGCGGGTGAAGCTGTCCCCTCCACTATCACCCTGCGCCAGAACACGCCGAATCCATTCAACCCTAACACGTTGATATCGTTTGCATTACCGTATCGCAATAAAGTTACGCTTGAGATTATCAATGCTCTTGGCGAGCGAGTTTTGGTGCTGGCCGACCGAGAGTTTCCGGCTGGACAGCAGGCGATCATGTGGGATGGGCGGAATGCTGACGGTGCATCGGTGGCAAGCGGCGTTTATTTCTACCGTCTTACCACTTCGGGAACCAGTATTACAAGAAAAATGCTTCTGCTAAAGTGATCGGCTTACCGACGGCTGGCGAGCTTCTTTACAAGGGTCAGAACAATCTTCCACTCATCGGCAGAAACCGGTTGAATTGACAGGCGGTTGCCGGGCCTACATACCCCCATTCTTTCGAGTCCGTCGGTTGATTTGAGGATCGAAAGCGGGATCAAGACGGGGAATCGGTGAACGAGGGTGACATCGACGGCCAGCCAGATTGGTTCGGCGGTGGTAGCGCGAGGTTCGAAATACGGGCTATTGGGGTCGAGGGCGGTGGGATCGGCGTGCGCGGTCCGGGTGATCTCGCATACACCGACGATTCCTTTGTCGGCGGTACTGCTGTGGTAGAAAAAGACCTGGTCGCCGAGCTGAACCTGATCGCGGAGCAGATTACGGGCCTGATAGTTTCGGATGCCGGACCAGGTGGTGGTGTGGCCAGGGGCGTTCTCCAGATCGGTGATTGAGAACTCGCGGGGCTCGCTCTTGAAGAGCCAGAATTGTCGTTTTGGTACGGCTTGATTCCGCTCCATTTCGTCCGATAATACCACAAATTGCCGGTTGCGAGACAACAATATCGGGCCGGGACCGCAAACAGAGACGAACCGCATTGACAACGAGGACTCAAGTAGTATATTTATAAAGAGTTAGCAGTACCCGCCTCACGACTGTTGGACCGACCCAGTATGCACATACCCCGCGCCAAAGCCCCGGTTTTTCAAGTACGAACGTATTTCACAGTCGCAGTGCTGGTCGCCTTGTTCTCGTGGCGAGTTGGAGCACAGCCGCCTGACTTTTCGATCAAACTGGCCGGGGGAAAGTTTACGCCGCCGGAATTGAACGTTTCCCCCGCTCTTCCAGCGGGGCATATCATGATTCAATTTCGCGGTCCGGTGACGGACGCCGACCGAGCACAACTGGCAAGCGCTGGAATTGGCCTACTCGATTATCTGCCTGACTATGCCTACACGGCTCGAATCGAGAAGTCGCCATCGAACAGAGATATCCAGCAGTACGGTATTCGCTGGCTGGGGCAGATTTCGGCCGATCAGAAGCTGGCGCCGATCATCGCTCAGAGTGGCATGCCTGATTGGGCGAAGCGCGCCGGCGATTCGGTCCAGATCACGGTGGCACTTCACCGGGATGAAAGCGCGGCGGATTGGTCGGGGCATCTGTCCAGAAATTTCGGCGCCCGGGTGCTGGGTAGCCAAACGATTACAAACGCCTTGGAATTGATATTGCCGTCGCCGATGGTTCGTAAACTGGCGGCGCTTGACGCGGTGTCGTTCATCGAGCCGGCGCTACCGCCCCAACAGGAACACAACGACGGGTGTCGGGGAGCAGTCAAGGCCGACTCGGCGCAAAGCGCGCCGCACAACCTAACGGGTTCGGGGGTGCTGTTGGGGATATGGGACGGCGGCCGAGTCGATGAAACCCACCTTGACCTCGCGGGGCGGATCATAAGCACCGATGCATCCGACGTGACGGACCATGCCACGCATGTTGCGGGGACTATTCTGGGGAGCGGGTCGCAATCCGCGGGAACGTACAAGGGGATGGCACCGTTGGCCCAGACGCTCACGCATCTCTGGTGGGGGGCTTCATCGGAGATGGTCACCCAGTATCAGGACGCGATTTTGAATTATGGCGCGACGATATCGAACAATTCGTGGGGAGTGGGCGTGTCGCCGGTGCGCAGTTCTACGTGCCAGGCGACGCTGGGGAACTACTTTATTGAGGACGCGACGATTGACGAGGTGATTCGCGGCGAGGCCGGGGCGCCGATCGTCATTGTCTGGTCGGCGGGGAACATGCGAAGCACCGGCAGTCAGTACTGTGGGTCAATTGGCTGGACGTGGAATACGATAGATCCGCTGGCCTCGTCGAAAAATGTCATTGCGGTCGGGGCGGTCAATTCAAACGACAATTCGATGACTTCTTTTTCGTCGTGGGGACCGACCGACGATGGCCGGATCAAGCCGGACCTGGTGGCGCCGGGCTGTCAATCCAACGGTGACGCGGGTGTCACGAGCACGACCATGGGCGGCGGGTATGCCGTGCGATGCGGAACATCGATGGCCGCTCCGGTTGTTTCGGGCGTGGTCGCACTGATGAAACAGAGATGGAATCAGATGACGCCGTCGGACAACCTGTTGCCATCGACCGTCAAGGGAATCCTGATCAACACCGCCACCGACCTTGGCAATACCGGGCCGGATTTTCAATATGGGTGGGGTCTGATCAATGCGGCAGGGGCGGTGCGGAAAGTCGGGATTGGTTGGCAATCGTATGTCGAATCGGCGACCAGCACCGGGGTTATTCATACATATGTGCTGACGGTACCGCCATCGACGCCGAAATTGAAAGTAACACTGGTGTGGGACGACAAAGGGGGCACGGCGTTGGCCGGCACAACGCTGATAAACGATCTGGACCTGACGCTGATCGATCCATCATCGAACCAGATTCTTCCCTGGGTTTTGAATCCGTTGAACCCGGCGATTCCAGCGACCCATGGCGCCGATCATCTGAACAACACCGAAGCGGTGGAAGTCGCCAATCCGTCGGCCGGCACGTGGCTGGCGGTGGTATCGGGATACAACATTCCGAGCGGCCCGCAGAAATATTCGCTGATTTTTAGTCCGGACAGTATCAATGGCACGACCACCGCAAGATCGGTCGATGTGCGCAAGGAGCAGGACACAACTATATACCCGGGACAGAGCGTATCGGTTGGATTCTGGGTCAAGAACACGGGGACCCTTTTTGACTCGCTTCGCGTGCGATTGACCGATTCGCTGGGGTGGATGGAATCGTTGATGGATTCCATTGTTTTTCTGAACCCGTTTGATTCGGTGCGCGTGGCCCGTTCGGTAACGGTTCCGTCTTCTGCGGGCGCAAATGTGACCACGCGAGTCAATGCCCGGGTCAATAGTATCTCCGACACTGCGGCGGTCGGCACGGCGGCGACGACGGTGACCTCTCACCCGCTATATTCATTAGTCATATCGGCGACGGCCAACGATACTGCGGCGTCCCCTTCCGCTTATGCCATCGATGTTCTGGTGAGAAATACCGGTAACACCATGAATGTTGTAACAGTGACGCCGGTCAATGATTCGGGCTGGTCGATTCAGCCGGTGAGTATCAGCATGAACCTCGCGGCGGGAGATTCCGGTGCGGCGGCTTTTTCGCTGGCGGTACCCGCGGAAGTTCCGCATTCGGCGCAGAGCCGCACCTCGTTGGCGGCGGGTGGTTCGGGGGGTAGTTCGGCGAGTGCATACGTTGACGTAGTTATAAAAAACCCGCTTCTTCCGCCGAAATTGCAGGCGCCGGATACGGTGGCGTATGTCAAACAGCGCAATCCGCAGTTCGTCTGGTCCAATAGCGCCATCAGCTACAGATTGGTGGTGTCGGCCGATAGTTTACTAGCGGCACCAGTGCGAAACTATTCGATTTCAGGGGATTCATCATTTAGCATGCCGGTTGGAGATTCGCTCGCGGATGGAGCGTATTGGTGGGGCGTACAGGGATTTGCGGGGCCCGACTCTTCCTCGTTCCAGCGGCATCTCCGTAAATTGGTGATCGATAACCTGCCCCCCGCCGGTCTTTTCCCTGTCTGGCCGGTGGCCGGGAATTATCCAAACCAGAAGCATTTCACTTTCTCATTTTCAGTGGGCGTTCCGGCGAATCCGGTGCGGGCGCCTGAATTCAATACGCTTGAGGTTTCATCGGATTCCGGGTTTGTAACAGGTGTGACGGCATATTCAGAACTGACCGGGGAATCGTTTGTCATGCCGGACGACCTGACCGATGGTCGCTGGTTCTGGCGGGTGCGGCGCGAAGACAGGGCGGGCAACAGGTCGGCGTATTCTATTCCAGCGTCATTCATTCTCGACACCGAATCGCCCGGAGTTCCCGGCCCGGTAAGTCCGCCGGTCGGGGCGACAGTGGGCGCGCACCCTCTGGCCGAGTTCAACTGGACTCTTGTGCCGCCACCGGCGCATCCGGCGGCACCGCACTATTACCGGGTACGAGTGGCTTCGGATTCTCTTTTCTCCGCTGTAAAGTTTGACTCGATCCTGTCTCTTCCACCGGTCGCGGCGCTACACGGCGGGTGGTCGGAAGGGGCAACGATGTACTGGCAGGTGCAGACGCTGGATTCGGCCGGGTGGGCCTCGCCGTATAGTACACTGTCAAGGTTCCTCCATGTCTCCCACGTCTGCGCCGACTGGGATAATACCTCCAGCCCGGACATCGCCGATTTGACGATGCTCATCAGTTACCTTTTTCTTGGCGGACCGGAGCCGCTTCCGCACGGCACCTCCTCGGTTGACTGTGAGGAGGGGGTCGATATTTCCGATCTGACGTTGCTCATCGATTATCTCTTCATCAGCGGCCAGCCCCTTTGTTGCTACTAAGCGGTCAATCCACGGAAAAAAGCTGTCTTTTCCCCGTTCGCGATGATTATCATCCTGTGTGTCCGGTGCACAGGAAGATTCGGCGCTGACCGAACGGCGGCTCCGCATGGTCGCGGACCAACTGGTGCGACGCGATATTCGTGATCCGCGCGTTCTGACGGCGATGAGCAAAGTACCCCGTCACTTGTTTGTCCCGACTGACCAGGTTGCGGAGGCGTACAGCGATGGTCCCCTTTCGATCGGTCATGGGCAGACGATATCACAACCATATATTGTGGCGTCGATGACGCAGTCCCTCAAGCTTGGCCGCGAAAGCCGGGTGCTCGAAATAGGCACCGGATCGGGGTATCAGACGGCGATCCTGGCGGAAGTAGCCGCTGAGGTGTATTCGGTTGAAATTGTGCCCGACCTGCTTCGGGTGGCGGAACGGCGCCTTCTGGAACTTGGGTACCAGAATATTCGCACAAGGTTAGGTGACGGAGCGATGGGCTGGTCGGAGTACGCTCCGTTCGACGGCATACTGGTGACAGCGGCGGCGCCGGTGGTTCCGGAGACTCTTTTGACCCAGCTTGGGTCCGGTGGCCGTATGGCTATCCCGGTCATATTGTCGGAGGCACGGCAGGAGCTTCGTTTGATCACACGCACCGGGTCGGGCATGGTCGAGGAGCCGATGTATGATGTGCGGTTTGTGCTGATGCAAGGTGAAGTACAGTATCGGGGTCGTCGGCCGATGTCTTGACAGTTTCGGTCGGCGGGCGTATGTTTCGCCCCGCCATGAGTTACCATCCACGAGCCGGAAGTTTGCCGATTTCGGGCCTGGCCGGAGTCATCGATGCAACTTCTGCCGCCCCTTTACGTTAAAGAGTCAAATTGAACTTACCTTTTTGTCTGAGCAAGGAGACATCATGAGACCGATGCGAATGCTGGTCGCGCTCGCCTTAGGTGCGATCATTCTGCTGGGTTCAAGCGACACCCACGCGTATATCAAACGGGGCTTCAAGGGCAATAGCGGCGACAACGCCCAGGCGACAGCCGGCCAGCCGGCCGGTATGGGGGATGAAAAGCCGTTTGCGGAATTGATCAAGGGGAAGGTGGTCACGCCGGGGCTGTTTACGTTTTACCGTGATACGGCGGACAACAGCATCCTGATGGCCATCAAGCCGTCGCAGTTCGGGACGGTGTATCTGTGCGGCGCGACGATTTCCAAGTCGGACGGCGCGTTTTCTGATTACGGGAGCATGAGCGAGACATTCCCGTTCTATTTCAAGCGGGTCGGCAAGAACATCATGATGATGGAAAAGAATCTTCGCCTTCGCGCCGACACCGCTTCGGTCATGTCAAAGGCGCTCCAAGGGGCGCAGTCCGATGGTCTGTTTGCCTCGACCAAGATAAAGTCGGGGCCGGACATGTCGGGGGAGGTGCTGGTGGATGCCTCCGCCTTCTTCGTGCGCGACGCCGAGAATATGGGCTTTTTC
Organism: Candidatus Zixiibacteriota bacterium; assembly: GCA_016213305.1. Lineage (GTDB taxonomy): Bacteria > Zixibacteria > MSB-5A5 > GN15 > FEB-12 > JACRAV01. The sequence goes on from JACRAV010000034.1 coordinate 11,894, forward strand.
GTCGGGCAGATGGGTCAAACGGGTGTGATGTTTGATCAGTCGAACAGTTATTTCGGGACGATCAAGTCGTTTCCGGAGAACTCGGAGCTTGACGTGGTCCTGCACTACAAGACGCAGAAGCCGCAGTCAGGCACGACGCTTCAAAACAACTACAGTTTCTTCTGGACCTATCACTTCTCGCTGTCCACACTGCCATCGACCGACTATGTGCCGAGAATAGCGGATGACCGGGTGGGATACTTTTTGACACAGTATCAGGACTATACCGGCATCAGCAAAGAGACGCCGTATGTGCGGTATATCAACCGGTGGAATTTGAAGAAGAAGAATCCTGAGGCCCGTTTGTCCGAGCCGGTGGAGCCGATCAAGTACTGGGTGGAGAACACCTGGCCGAAGGAATTCCGGGATGCGGTGGCGGAGGGGATCGAGTACTGGAACAAGTCTTTCGAGAAAGTCGGCTTCCGCAACGCGATCGTGGCGGAGCAAATGCCGGACACCGCGACGTGGGACCCGGCCGACGCCCGGTACAGCACGGTGCGATGGATCGTGGTGCCGGGGGGCGGGTACGCGGTCGGGCCGAGCCGGGCCAATCCGTTCACGGGTCAGATTTACGACGCCGATATCCGGGTCGCCTCGGACTTCATTCGGTACATGTTCAACAACGCCGAGAACTACATCAAGCCGGTGTCGTTCGACGGAAGCACGCCGTTCGATCCGGATTCGCTGAAGAAACTGCGCCCGCGTTCGTTGAGTCCGTATTTTTGTGATTACGGCGAGGCGTCAGCAATCGAGGGGGCGTTTGGTTTGAATTACATTTTGAGCGCCGTCGGCGAACTGGCCGACAAGGATTCAATCGCGCGCGAGTATATACACTCGTACATCGTGAATTTGGTGGCGCATGAGGTGGGACATACGCTCGGGTTCCGACACAATTTCAAGGCCTCGATGATCTACTCGGCCGACCAGATCAATGACCGCAGTTTCACGACCCAGCACAGCAATCTTGGCACCTGCATGGATTATGCGGCGCCGAATGTCGCCGGGAAGGGCAAGCCGCAGGGTGAGTTTTACAATTCGGTTCCGGGACCGTATGACGACTGGGTGATCGAATACGGGTATTCAGAACTGGGCGGCAAAACGGCGGGCGAGGACTTGCCGAAGCTTGCGGAGATCGCTTCGCGCTCGGCCGATCCGGCCCTTGCGTATGGCACCGATGAGGATGCGCTCGGCGGCGACGCCAACTCGGTGGACCCGTCGTGCAATTATTTCGATCTTGGGAACGACCCGATCGGATTTGCGGAGCACAAGCTCAGACTGACGCGGGAGCTGTGGACGAACGGGATCAAGCAGTTCGAAAAACCGGGGAATCGATACACGAAACTGTTGAGCGTGTTCAATTACGGCTGGCGAGCGTATGCGGAGGCGGCATCGTGGGCGCCCAAGTATGTGGGTGGAATCTACACGACCCGCAATCATATCGGCGACGCCAATGGGACAGATCCGTTGCGTCCGACGCCGGCGAGCGAACAGCGCCGGGCGATGGCGTTTCTGCGCGACAATGTCTTTGCGGCGGATGCGTTCGCAGTTCCGGCGGCGCTTTTGAACAAGCTCGCCCCGGAGCGTTTTCCCAACTTCGACTGGTCGAACCTGTTCACCGGCTCGATTGACTATCCGTTCCATCAGATGGTGTTGTCGATGCAGAACAGTGCGCTCGCCAAGTTGTACCATCCAGCCACGCTGGGCCGGCTGACCAACAATCTGGCGCGGGTGAAGGCGGGGGACGACAAGTACACGATGTACGACATGTTCACCGACGCGCGCAAGGCGATCTGGGGTGAGTTGAACGGCCCGGCCAATATCAATTCTTACCGGCGCCAGCTTCAACTGGCCCATCTCCAGCGAATCATCACCCTGTACCTGAGCGCACCGATGATATATCCGGCGGACGCCCGGACGCTGGCCTCGAACGATCTGGATGTCATAGAAGAAGCGGCCGGTCGGGCGTCAAGGTCCGGAGCGATTGACGGCATGACGCAAGCGCATCTGAAGGAAGTGCTTCGTCAGATCGCGGCGGCCAAGAAAGCCCAGAGAAGCTACAGCCAGTTCTGATGAGCGGTTGATTCTTCCGAGGCACGACGTATATTCACGGCCGGACATTCACTCCGGCCGTGATTTTGTTTTGGAGATCATCGATATGAATGAACTTCTCTCGTTTTTGAACTCGCACGTGTCGGTGCGCCAGTTCACCGACCAGCCGATTGACGAGGATCAGGAGCGGCTGATTGTCACGACCGCTCAGCGCTCGCCGACGTCGTCGAATTTGCAGGCGTACACAATTATCGGGATACGGAATCAGGAGACGAAGGATCGGCTGGCGGAATTGTGCGGCAGGCAGGGTCACATTGCTCATTCGGGGTTGTTCCTGCTATTTTGCGCCGACCTGTACCGGCTCAGCCGTTTGAACGCCGAGAAAGGATATCCCTTTACCGGCGAGTACACGGAGCCGTTTATCGTGGCTACGGTGGATACCGCGCTGGCGGCGGGCCGGGCCTTGATGGCGGCCCAGGCGATGGGACTGGGAGGGGTGATGGTGGGAGCGATTCGCAACCACCCGGATGATGTCGCGGAGTTACTGAACCTTCCCCCCTATACATGTCCGATTATGGGGATGTCTCTGGGGTATCCGGCGACGGTCCCCAAGGTCAAGCCGAGACTTCCGATGGAGGCGATTTATTGCCGGGAACAGTATGATTCAGGGCCGTTCGCGCAGGCGATTGCCGACTACGACAAGATTATCGATCGGCTTGGCCACCTGAAAGGACGGGAGGTCAACGCCGGAAGTTACCCCGATTTTGCGGGGGATTATTCGTGGTCGGAGCATTCGGCCCGGCGGATGGCCGATCTCTCCCCCACGGCGCTCAGGCCACACATGAAGTCGTTTCTTGAGAAGCAAAAGCTCAAGCTAAAGTAGATCGCCTTTATCCGGATTCCAGGATGCATTAATACTTGTTGCCGATCAATAATATCCATATTATAGGACGGATGACGCCCACAGTTGGACCTCTCGACCTATTAATAATGCCATTCTGGCCCGAAGGAGACCTGTCTCATGGCGCTGAATAAAGGACAATCGCTCGGCCCGTACGAAATTCTGGAGCCCGCCGGCGCGGGTGGTATGGGCGAAGTTTATAAGGCCCGCGATACCCGGCTTGACCGCACCGTCGCGGTGAAGGTTCTGCCTGAGGCAACCATAGGCAACGAGGACCTTCGCTCCCGCTTCGACCGGGAGGCCAAAGCGATTTCGAGTTTGAATCATCCGAATATCTGCACGTTGCATGATGTGGGACATCAGGACGGAATAGACTTCCTGGTGATGGAGTATCTCGAGGGCGAAACGCTGGCGGAACGGCTCAAGAAGGGCGCTCTGCCCAACGAGGAACTGTTTGCCTTCGCCATCCAGATTGCCGACGCGCTGGACAAGGCGCATCGGAAAAATCTGGTGCACCGTGACCTGAAGCCGGGGAATATCATGCTCACCAAGGGCGGGGCAAAACTGCTCGACTTTGGACTGGCCAAGTTTCAGATGCCGGGTGGTCCGGTGTCGGGACGGTCGGGGATGACGATGACCACGCCGTTGACCGGCGAAGGGACGATCCTGGGCACGCTCCAGTACATGTCGCCGGAGCAGTTGGAAGGTAAAGAGGTCGATGGCCGCAGTGACATATTCAGCTTTGGCGCGATTCTGTATGAGATGGCGACTGGTAAGCGGGCGTTTGAAGGAAGCAGTCAGGCGAGCTTGATTGCATCGATCATTAAAGAACAGCCGCGGCCGATCACGCAGGTGGTGCCACTCTCTCCGCCGATGCTCGACCGGGTGATCAAGCAGTGTCTGGAGAAAGACCCGGATCATCGCTGGCAGGCGGCGGGGGATTTGAAGCGTGCCCTGCAGTGGACGTCGGAAGGCGGCTCGCAGGTCGGGATTCCGATTGCGCTATCCGCCCGGCGGAAGTTGCGGGAGCGGATTTTGTGGGGATCGGTGGTGGCGCTGGGCGCGGTTGCGGGGACGCTTGGATTCGTTCAACTGACCAAGGTTGCTCCCGCCCCCAAAGTTGCCCGCTGGCTGGTGCCTCCGGCCACCGGACTGGCTTCGATCACCTGGCCGCGGCTCTCCCCTGACGGAACAATGATTGCGTTTCAGGCGATAGATACGACCGGGCAGAACGGCATCTACATTCGCCCCTTGAATTCGCTGGAGCCGCACTTCCTGCTGAAGATCCAGGGAGATAATTCACGCCCCTTCTGGTCCCCCGATAGCAAGCAGTTGGCGTTTTTTGAGGCCAACCAGCTCAAGAAGGTTTCGATTGCGGGCGGGCTGGCCCAACTGGTGTGCGAGGCCGCAAGCGGCGCTGATGGGTCGTGGGGAACGGGCGGAGTGATCCTGTTTGACGGCGCTCGCACGGATTCCATTCGTCAAGTACCGGCTTCGGGAGGCGTACCGACGGCGGCCAGCAAGATCGACCACGCACACGGCGAGCATATGGCGGCCTGGCCATGTTTTCTGCCCGACGGCGAACACTATCTTTTCTTAGCCGACCGCGATTCATCGGCTGAAGATTACACGCTCAAGGTGGGATCAATTCGATCGCTGGAAGCGACCAATCTGGGTCGGGTCAATTCGCGGGTGGAGTATGCCCAAGGGTATGTACTCTATGTGAGAAAGGATTTGCTCGTAGCGCACCCGTTTGACGAAAAGACATTGCAATTTTCAGGTGAGCCGGTTCCGCTGTCGGGGAATATTTCAGCCCTCGGTGAACGGGCGTTGTTCAGTGTTTCAGGCGAGGGGACCCTTATCTATCAACGCGGCCAGTCGGGGGGGGCCAAGTCAATCATTCGCATGAACCGCCGCGGTGACTCAACTGTGGCAATCGGCCCGGCGGGAAGGTACCTCGATTTTTCCCTTTCGCCGGATGACTCCAAAATCGCTTATGGTCTCCAATCCGATCAGGGGAACACGGTGGATATCTGGATTCGGGATCTCAAGCGCGATGTGGCCTCGCGGCTCACCTTCGGCCCCAATATAAACGTGTGGCCGGTCTGGAGTCCTGATGGTTCCAAGGTGCTTTATACATCGAACCGAACGTCGGGGCGTTTTTCGGTCTGGCAGAGAAACGCCAACGGCACCGGGACCGACGAAAAGGTATTTGCGATCGACACCAGCGACGTATCGGTCACCGACATTTCGCGGGACGGGAGTACGGCCATTATGTCGGTTTCGCTGGGCAGTCCGGACCTGTGGCTGTATTCGACCGCCACGCGCAAGGCGGAGCCGCTGTTGGCACAGCCGTACGTCGAAACCCGCGGCACCCTGTCGCCGAACGGCAAGTTTCTGGCGTACCAGACCGACGAAACGGACAAGCCGGAAGTCTATATTCGAGAACTTAGTCCCACCGGCGGGAAATGGCAGGTGTCGCTCAATCGGGGGCGGTGCCCCAAATGGCGGGCCGACGGTCGCGAGCTGTATTTCGTCACCCCTGACTTCGATTTCATGGCCGTCCCGATCTCGTACGAACATGGCCTGGAGATAGGCACACCGGTCAAGCTTTTCAATCATCGTTTCATTTTCTCCGGAGGCAATACATTGGTGCCATACGCGGTTACTTCCGCCGCCAAAGACTTCTACATTCTCGCCCCCGCCGAGCAAGGGAATGCGGCGGAGTTTATCGTGGTGCAGAACTGGGCGGAGGAGTTGAAGAAGTGACGCTGTCGGCAGGTCAGAAGCTGGGACCATATGAAATCCTCTCCCCCGCCGGCGCGGGTGGGATGGGCGAGGTCTATAAGGCCAAGGATACGCGGCTTGATCGTGTGGTGGCAATAAAGATTCTTCCGTCACATTCGGCCGACAATCCCGACCTTCGCCAGCGTTTCGAACGTGAGGCGAAGGCGATCTCCAGTTTGAATCATCCGAATATCTGCACGCTTTATGATATCGGCCAGCTCGATGGATCGGACTATCTGGTGATGGAATTCATCGATGGCGAAACGCTGGCGTCCCGACTTCAACAAGGCCCCCTGCCGGTGGCCGAAGTATTGCGATTCGCGACGCAGATAGCCGACGCCCTGGACCGGGCGCATCGGCAAGGTCTGATCCACCGCGATCTGAAGCCGGGGAATATCATGCTGACCAAAGAGGGGGCCAAGCTCTTGGATTTTGGTCTGGCCCGACTTCGCCCGGCAGGCGGCGTAGTCGAGGGGGTCAGCGGGATTACCCGGACCACCCCCCTGACCGGCGAGGGAACGATACTGGGGACGCTTCAATACATGGCTCCGGAGCAACTGGAAGGGAAAGAAGCGGACGCACGCAGTGATTTGTTCGCCTTCGGCGCGGTTTTGTACGAAATGGCGACGGGCAAGCGGGCGTTCGACGGCAAGAGTCAGGCGAGCTTGATCGCCGCTATCCTCAGAGAAGAGCCGCGTTCCGTCTCGCAGGTGTCTCCGATGTCGCCGCCGATGCTCGATCGGGTGGTCAAACAGTGTCTGGAGAAGGACCCCGACCATCGCTGGCAATCGGCCGGAGACTTGAAGCGGGCACTGCAGTGGGTGGCGGAGGGCGGATCACAGGCCGGGATTCCACTCGTGGTCTCAAAACGCCGTAAGACTCGCGACTGGATTCTCTCAGCGGTCGCCGCCTGTTCGCTTTTGGCGGCGGGATTTTTCGCGTGGACTAATTTTGTCACGGCCCGAGTACCTAAAACGGCAGTACGAACCATTATCTCCTCGCCGGAAACGGCATCGTTTAATCTGCTCTCCTATAGTCAGTTTGCCATATCACCCGACGGGCGGTCAATCGCGTTTGTCGCTTTGGACAGCGGAAGTCAAAACCTGAACCTTTGGGTTCGACCGCTCAATTCCTATGTTGCGATGAAATTGCCGGGCACGGCTGGGGCGTTTCATCCGTTCTGGAGCCCGGACAGCAAGTACATCGCCTACGCCGCCGGGCCGCCGCGGCAGCAGGGCCTGTGGGTGATGCAACTCAACACGCGGAGCCACTCGCAGCTCATCCCGCCCGCCGAAGGGGCTAATTACTGGCAACTGACTTTCTCGCCCGATGGCGACTA
>JACRAV010000379.1 GCA_016213305.1 Candidatus Zixiibacteriota bacterium
CTTAGCCCCACGCTTTCGGTCGATATGAGCGCCGGGCCGGTCTTCAGCCCTTCCGGCCTCATGGCCGAACTTGCCCTGATGAAATGGGATTTGATAGGAATTACGCTAACCTATCATCAGGTCCGGGTTCCTCGCTGGGACGCCTCCCCCAGCGGCCAACTTGTCTTCACCAACAATACAGAACGCGTTCTCTCTGCAGGGGCGCGCCTTGGATCCTATCCGGGGACCGCGCTTGCGGTGGCGATTCCGGTGGCCGCTATTATCTGGGTGCTGTCGGTCGGTTTCGACTGACCGGATATCTTTAGATCAGATCACGAAAACACTTCCGCCGAGAACTTGTAAATCTCGGCCGAGCGGTCTTTGTGGCTGTGTTTGGGAAGCCCGGCCTTCAGGCAGGTTTGCTCCAGAAACTGGATAACATCCCAATCATGTTCGGTCGCCACCTGCGGCAAGAGCAGGCCGGAATGATCGTCGAGTTTGATCATAAGCCCGTCGCGGCCGATCCGTATGTCTGATGGTTTCCGGACAATCTCAAGCGGCGACAGCACCGATATTTCGATATGCATCCGTTCGAACTCGTCGCGGGTCAGCGGATCGAAACGCGGGTCCTCGGTGGCGGCGGCCACGGCCATTTCGGCGACCGTCTGATACAGCGGCGTACGCGCCCGGACCTGGCCGATACAGCCGCGCAACTCGCCATCCACGGTGAGCGTGACAAACGCTCCGGCGCGGCGGTCGGTCCCTTCGGTCGAAACCGGCGCGTAGCGGCGATCATCCAGATGCGCCTCGATCGCCGTGCGGGCGACTTGCAGGAGAAACTTCTTGTCCTCGTCGGACAACAGGGGTAGGTCGTGGGATCGGGCCGCTCTCGCGCCGTACACCGATGTTCCCGCCGCTCGCCGCTCTCCCGTTATGGCGGCGGAGAGATATCCGACCACTTCGGTGAAATCGCCGGTGGTCGCGCCCGAGGTTGTGTACTCGAGAAAAGTGACGTCAGTCGCGCCGAGTCGTTTGGCCGCCTGCATGATCGCCAGCACCGGTCCGCCGCCGCAGGCCTCGCCTTTGCCGGTATCGAGGGTGCGGGCCAGAAGTTCTGTATCGTACTTTTCGATCGCCTTCTGAATCGTACCGTCGAGCTTGCGGGCGGTCTCTTCGGAATGGAAGTGCGACAGATCGGTCGAGGCCACCATCAGGGTGTTGGTGTTTTTGAGGGTCGATGCCAGGACTTCGGCCAGCCCGTGGATCGAGTCGCTCTCCTGATCTCCCATGACAATCGCCACCAGCTTGAACTTGCCGAGGACGATCTGTAAGAACGGAAGTTGCACTTCGAGCGCATGCTCGCCTCGGGTGGCCCCTTCAGCATGCCCCATGTTGGACAGATAGACGATTGGATTGATCGAACCAATCCGCGCCGCCAGTTCGTGGTCGGTTTCGATCACGCCGAGCGGGGTCTGATACCCGCCGCCGCCATAGACCGCGCACCCTTTGAAGAACATCGTATGCGACGGCGCCACCACCACAACCGTATCGTACTCTTCGCCTTCGAGGAGCTTGAATGCTTTGGCGGCGGTCCGTCCCGAGTAGGGATACCCGGCATGGGGGGCGATCAGGGCAAAGGGACGGCCGGTGATCGGCGCTTTTTCGACGTCGGCGAACATTTTGGCCAGGGTTTTGGCCAGTTCGCCGGGGTCGCCCGGATAGAACTGCCCGGCCACGGCGGCTCTGCGTATATCTGTATGACTGAATTCCGGCATAATCTGGTCCCATGGTACGGGGAACGGCGGGGGAAGTCAATGCGGCGGGGGGCGGCGATTGGGTTCGAATTGCGCGTGGCGGGAATTGAGCCACCCCAGCAGTTACCCGGACGTGGTTCGGGGTGCGTCGAAATTGGGTTAGTTTTATCATAAAAGAGGATTCCTTTGCTTGGTTCGCGTGCTTCGTTCGTGGTTGGCGGACATTCCTGTCCGCCAACGGTGTAGGTGTACCCCACCCAACGGGTGGGGTCTTCCGGCCAACTGACAGTCATAGTTCATCAATTAATCGTGCGAAGTCGCAAATGACAGCGAGCTGGTAGTGAATCTGGGTGATGTAGCGCAGAACCCAGGGCGTCAAAGAGACGCGGACGGGGACGTCCGCGTCGCACAGTCGTGGAAGACCGCGGTGTCAGTGTGCAAGGCAGACGTCCTCGTCTGCCTGTACGAAGGAACCGGATTTGCACTTTTAGGGTTATCTCCGATATGAACACAGATACTAAACATTCGCTCCTCCATCCCGCCACGAGGATCGGTCATGTTCACTTGAAGGTTTCGGACCTTGAGCGATCGGTGAAATTTTACACCGATCTGCTCGGTTTCGCGCTGACCACGCGAATGGGACGCCATGCCGCGTTCTTGTCGGCAGGAGGGTACCATCATCATCTTGGACTGAACACCTGGGAAAGCGAAGGCGGTTCACCGCCGCCGTCACGCTCAACCGGTCTGTACCATTTTGCGATTCTTCTTCCCAGCCGGAAAGAACTGGCGGCGGCCCTGAGACGATTGCTCGATCATCAGTGGCCAATTGACGGCGCCGCCGATCACGGCGTGAGCGAAGCGATTTATTTCCGCGACCCCGACGGCAACGGTATCGAGCTATATATCGACCGCCCGCAGGAGCAATGGCCGAAGGATTCGCACGGAGAGTTGGTTATGTATACACATCCGCTGGATTTGGATGAGTTGCTGGGATAATTGTGATCTTCGTACGTCAGCCTCCTTGCGAGGTTGACTTTCTAACGATGTTTCAAAAGATGTCAGGGTCACAAGGACCCTGACCTACTCAAAGTATTCGTCTCACTTCACCACCGTCTCCGCCGCCTTCGCCTTCCCGCCGTCCGGCGTCTTTATCCCCTCCACCATCGCCGAGAGGGCCGAGATTATCCCGCTCGCTTCGTATGGCATAAAAATCTTGTTCGCCGACCCCTCCGCCAGTTTCGGGAGCATCTCCAGATATTTCAGCGTGATCAGCTTGTCGTCCGGCTTGGCGTCGTGAATCGCGGTGAACACGGAATTGATCGCCTTGGCCTCACCCTCGGCAATCGTCAACTGGCGATACCGTTCGGCGTCGGCCTTCAGCTTGACAGCCGAGGCATACCCGTCGGCTTCGAGAATCTGCGACGCTTTGGACCCCTCGGCCTTGGTGATTTCCGCCTGCTTGATCGCCTCGGCGTCGAGAATGGTCGCGCGCTTGTCGCGCTCGGCTTTCATCTGGCGACTCATCGCCTGCGTGATATCCACCGGCGGGTCGATCCGCTGAAGTTCGATCCGGTTGACCTTGACCCCCCACTTGTCGGTGGCGGTGTCCATGACGTCGCGAAGCTGGCCGTTGATCCGTTCGCGCGACGACAGACAGGCATCCAGTTCGATCTCGCCGATGACGTTTCGAAGATTGGTCTGGGCCAGTTTGGTCGCCGCCAGAATGTAGCTCGATATCTCGTACCGCGAGCGGAACGGATCGGTCACCTGACAGAAAATGACCGCGTCAACTTCGACATTGACGTTATCCTTGGTAATCACCAACTGCGGTGGAACTTCGATCACCACCTCGCGCATATCGACGCGGAGGACGGTATCAAAAAAGGGAAGCACCAGATTGAGGCCAGGATCAAGGGTTCGCTGGAAACGTCCCAGACGTTCCACCAGACCGCGTTCGAACGGGCGGATTACCCGCACGGCCGACACCACGAGGATAAAGGCGAAGATCGCCGCAACTATCAGGAAGATGCCAACGGAGTTCATATTCAACCCTTCACGCTTACAGGTATTGGAGACACCAAAAACATATTGTCATCGATATTATTGACCGTCACCCATTTTCCGTTCTCTATGCCGACATCTGAAACCGCCGGCCAGTATTCCCCCTGATGCGATATCAATCCATAATGAGGCGGTTCGATTGAACGTATCAGCTGAACCCGCCGGCCGATCAGCCCCCGCGCCTCATCCACACTCAGTCGTTTCACCGCATCAATAAACGGCAACGTCAGTTGCAGGCCCGGCTTCAAGGCCATGACCGGCTTCCCGAAACGATACACCAATGCCATCTGGTTTCTTCGTATCAGTTTTACCGAAAACAGAAAGCAGACGAGAGCCACCGCCAAAAACAGAAGATACGTTGTCATTTCCCCATCCTCGATCTACTTCACGCGCTCGACGCGCACCCGCGTTCCCGTCACGGAGGCAATAATCACTTTGCTTCCCTCGGCCAGCGGCTCGTCGGCGGTGGCCTGCCAGACTTCGCCCTGATAGGTTACCTGGCCGACATGGTCGGGGTCGATCGCTTTGGTAACTATAGCCGTGTGGCCGATAAACCGGTCAACATTGGCGTTCTGCGGCTGGGCCTTGGTGATCCGGTGCGCAAACCGCCGCGAAAAGGGCAAGAGCACGATCGAGACCGCCAGACAGATACCGACCTGCCAGTAGTACTCCGTCGGATTGAACCAGGCATAGGTCCCGGCGACCAGCGAACCGACGACAAAGCACAAAAAGATCAGCGTCGGCATGCTCAGCTCGATAATCAGAAACACCAGCGCCGCCGCCATCCAGATCCAGAACATGGTCGGCATGGTCAAGTCACTCCTTCCGCATATATTTCCGGCCCGCGGCCGGATCGATATTTACTACTTGCGTCACGTCGGAATATTCAGTTTATCTGGATCAAGTAGCGGTATCCTCTTGCGCCCCGTCAACTTAAAATGCCGGGGGGCATGTTGGCGCTTCGCGGCTATGGCTGTAGATTTGCCTTGTAAAGTGCGTGCATCTTTTCGCTCACGTGACATTGGTCTGCCACCATGGGTCTTTGCCGCGTTGACCGCCGGAAAGGAAAGTAGGTCGGGATCTCAAGGGGTCCCGACCTGCGAAACTTAAAGTGACGGCGTTGGCCACGTTAGGATGTTGGCGGACGGGGACGTCCGCCAACCACGAAACTGTGCTTGTCGGCAGATGAGGACGGCCGCCGACCGCGAAGATTGATATTATGAGCAAGATTTACCATCAATTCGCGTCTGTCTATGACCGGATGGGGGCGGATCATCATTCACTCAGGATGTGCGACTACACGCTGGAATTGTTCAAGAAGTTTCGCATCCGGGGGAAACAGGGGCTTGAGATCTGTTGCGGCACCGGAAGCGCGCTCAAATACTTTGTCGATCACGGCTACGCGATGACCGGCATCGACCAAAGCCCGCACATGCTGGCCGAGGCGCGCAAGAAGACCGGAAAATCGGCCCGGCTGATCCGCGCCACCCTGCCCAAACTGAAGATTGCCGATCCGGAAACCAGAAAACCATATCAGGCCGATTTTGCGATCTCGTTTTATGATTCGCTCAACTATCTCCTTTCGGCGAAAGACCTGCAAACCACGTTCACCCAGATCGGGAGGCATCTTAGACCGGGCGGCTGGCTTATTTTCGACATGAATACTCCCAACGCCCTGAAGACGATCTGGGGAAATAATGTCTGGGGCGGGTCGCTTGATGATCTGGCCTGGATTTTCCGCCATTCATACGATGAAGCCAATATCCTGGCCACCGTCCGTTTGACATTTTTCGAGCGTCACGGCCGAGTATGGCATCGTTTCGACGAAGCCCACACCGAGCGGGCCTACACCCTGCCGCATCTTCGGAAGATGCTGAGAGCATCCGGTTTCAGCGTGAAGGCGATCTATCGGTGTTACACGGTTGATCGCGCCGAGGAAAAAACGAACCGGATTTGCGTGGTGGCGAAGAAGCAAAAAGATGTCGGGTAGCTCGTTCCGGCTGTCGCCGGACCTCGCAACCCGACCTACGATACATGGCGACCGAAGATGGATCTGCTCTATGTGGCAACACGCGCAATTCATCCGACGACTCCCATTGTTATTCACGC
>JACRAV010000380.1 GCA_016213305.1 Candidatus Zixiibacteriota bacterium
ACTCTGTGCGTACTCCCTTAGTCCCTCAGTGAGCAACGCTATCTCCTGCATCGTGCGCTTCTCGGTGCAAGCGACGATAAGACAGTCTGACAACGACGGGAACCACCGGCCGGCATCAACTCCGGCAAGCAGGCCGCGATTAGTTATCGACTCGATAATCTCGCGGGCCGGCTTGGGGGTCTTAACCGCGAATTCGCGGACAAACGGACCCTTGAAATATGGCTCAAATCCGGAAAGCTCGAAAATCGACTTGGCCGCAGTTTGCGCCCGTTCGGCTGAAAGAAGGGCGACTTTCTTCAGTCCCGTCTTTCCAAGAAGCGTCATATATATCGTAGCCGCCGTGGCGCAGAGAGCCTGATTGGTGCAGATATTCGAGGTCGCCTTGTCGCGGCGGATATGCTGTTCGCGGGTCTGAAGAGTCAGCACGAATCCATCCTTGCCGTCGACATCGGTTGTGCGTGCGACGATACGTCCGGGCATCGAACGAACCAGTTCTTTCTTTACGGCGAAGAATCCCACCAGCGGGCCGCCGTATGAAAGGGAGATACCAAGGGGCTGTCCTTCGCCGACAACGATGTCGGCGCCATACTCGCCCGGCGTCTTGAGAAGCATTTGAGCTATCGGGTCAATCGACATGATCAGCTTGCCGCCGACCTTATGAATCAGCTCGACGGCATGTTCGGCTTCTTCAAGCAATCCGAAGAAATTCGGCTGAGCCACGACGAGACAAGCCGTCTTTTCGTCGACAACATCGGCAAGCCGGTTGTAATCGGTGCATCCATCCTTCATCGGAACGGTCACAATTTCAACCGAGCGACCTGACAGATAGGTATGAATTACTTCGCGGTAGAGAGGATTAAGGGTCTCGGAAAGAACAATCTTGGCGCGGTCGGTTGCCCGCATTGCCAAGAGAACGGCTTCGGCTGACGCCGAAGCGCCGTCATAGAGCGAGGCATTCGCGACCTCCATGCCGGTTATTCTGCAGATGTGGGTCTGGAACTCATAGATGACCTGCAGTGTCCCCTGCGCCACTTCCGGCTGATACGGTGTGTAGGAGGTCATGAACTCCGGACGGCTTAGCACCGCTCCGACCGCCGACGGGACAAAATGGTCGTAGACGCCTCCGCCGGCGAAGCAGACCATATTCTCCTGGTTCGTCGAACTCAGCCGCTCTATTTCGGAAAGAAGCTCCATTTCGCTCAGGCGTGGAATGTTGAGAGCGCGATTGAAGCGCAAATTTTTCGGTATGCCGCTGAGGAGATCTTCCATTGAAGTTGCTCCCATCGTGTCGAGCATCTTCTTGCGGTCGTCATCGGTGTTCGGGATATATGTCATCTGAATCGTATTTCCTTCAATAGTATGCCTGGGGCAACTTCGACTTATGCCGAAGCCAATACTTCCTTGTAACCGCCGTCAGACAGCAACTGCTGAATTTCGGCGAGGTTGGAACATTCGACCCGAATCATCCACCCTTCCCCATAGGGGTCCTTATTGATAATCATCGGCTCGTTATCGAGTTTGGCATTGACAGCGGCCACCTTACCGGTGACCGGGGAGAAGAGATCGGAGACAGCTTTCACCGCTTCAATCGTGCCGAAAGCTTTCATATAAGTCACGGCCGCTCCCACTGCGGGGAGTTCCACAAAGACGATATCCCCAAGTTCTCCCTGGGCGTAGTCGGTGATGCCGATGGTGGCCATATTGCCTTCGACCTTAATCCATTCGTGTTCTTTGGTGTACTTCAAATTCGCAGGTATGTTCACGTGCTCCTCCAGAGCGATCTATAATCCGTTAACGATTAGTCTTTTTGTTCGCCGGCCAGTGTAGGTTCAGCGACGCTTTCGCCGGCGCGGGTGAGCGTCACCGAGTGTTCCCCCTCGGGGGGAGGCTCATTCTTGAACGCCCTATCGAGAAATCCGATATCGTGCGTTCCGGCTATGAATTCGGGGTGTTCGAAAATCTTCATCTGAAAGTCCACCGTCGTAGGAATCCCCTCGACAATAAACTCGCTCAGACTGTGCCGCATCCGCGTAATCGCCTCGGCGCGGGTGCGTCCTTTGACAATCAGCTTGGCAATCATGGAATCATAATAGGGCGGCACGACATAGCTGGTGTAGACCGCCCGGTCGACACGCACTCCGGGACCGCCCGGAATGTGAAGACCGGTAATCTTGCCCGGAGTAGGGCGGAAATCTTTCTCGACGTCCTCGGCATTGATGCGGGCCTCGATGACAGCCCATTTAGGCTGAAGCTCTTCCTGTTTATAGGTGAGCTTCTCCCCCATCGCGACGCGAATCTGATCTTTGACCAAGTCTACTTCATACGCTTCTTCGGTGACAGGATGCTCAACCTGGATACGAGTATTCATCTCCATGAAGTAGAAATTGAGATCGCTGTCAACCAGAAACTCCATCGTGCCGGCGCCCCGATAGTTAACGATCTTAGAGCCGCGGATTGCGGCATCTCCCATCCGTCGGCGAAGGTCGGGAGTCATTAGAGGAGAGGGCGTCTCTTCGATGAGCTTTTGATGGCGTCGCTGGACAGAACAGTCGCGCTCACCGAGATGAAAGATATTGCCGTGTTTGTCGGCGATAATCTGTATCTCGACGTGATGAGGATTGATGACAAGTTTTTCAAGATAGAGATCGGGATTGTTGAACGAATTGCCCGCCTCGGCTGAGGCGAGATGAAACCCTCGTTCAAGTTCGGCGGCATCACGGCAGATTCGCATCCCTTTGCCGCCGCCGCCGGATACCGCTTTGAGAATAATCGGGTAACCGATCTTTTCTGCGATCTCGACTGCCTCTTCAAATGATCCGATGACCCCATCCGATCCGGGAACAGTCGGCACGCCTGCCGCCTTCATAATCTCCTTGGCCATCACCTTGTCCCCCATCTTGCGAATCTGCTCGGGGGTGGGGCCGATGAACTCTATGTGGCACGACTCGCAGACTTCGGCGAACTCGGCATTTTCGGCAAGGAAGCCGTAGCCGGGATGAATGGCGTCGGCGTTAGTGACTTCAGCGGCCGAAATAATGCGACGGATATCAAGATAGGACTGCTTGGCTGGGCCGGGGCCGATACAGACATCCTCGTCGGCGAAACGGACATGGAGGGAATCTTTGTCGGCCTCGGAATAGACGGCGACAGTCTTGATGCCCATTTCGCGGCAGGCCCTGATAACACGGAGGGCGATTTCCCCCCGATTGGCGATTAAGACTTTGTTAAACA
>JACRAV010000376.1 GCA_016213305.1 Candidatus Zixiibacteriota bacterium
CTAGTTGACAAATAATCCCTTGGCGACCAAGAGATTATGGAGTATATTGGTTTATTGAGCGGGAGCGCGTCCCGACTACGCTCGACGCGACGATTGATATGTCTGGGCAGGCAGAAGGCCGCCTGTTCAGATTTTGAACTTTTGGTCGATAGACCTAACTAACAGGAGTTACGTTGTTTAGCAATTGGATTGTGGCAATGGGCGCCCCCAGTGGGGCCGGCGGCGGTATGAGCGGAGTTTTCACCCTCGTCTGGTTTGCCCTGATTTTCGTGGTGATGTATCTGCTCTTGATCCGCCCCCAGCAGAAGAAAGCAAAGGAGCATCAGAAGCTCCTGAATGAATTGAAAAAAGGCGATAAAGTCGTCACCTCAAGCGGCATGTTCGGCACCATCTTCGCCATCGACGAAGAACGCGGCCGGGTGGTCATAAAGATCGGTGAAGACGTCAAGATGGAGTTTCTGAAATCCTCCATCGCCGCCAAAGTGGAGAATTGACTGAGGAGTTACCGTGGCTGAGCGACCGATCGTCATCTATGGCGACCCGGTTCTGCGGGAAGTATCCAAGCCGGTTGACAGCGTCAACCAGCAGGTGAAAGATTTAGTGTCGGATATGACCGACACCCTGCGCAAGGCGCGTGGTCTGGGACTGGCCGCAGTCCAGATCGGCGTGCCGAGGCGCGTGTTTCTGGTTGATCTGTCGGCGCTTGACGTCCGAGAGACCCTCCGAGTGTTTATCAATCCGGAAATCGTGAGCGCCTCCGGCGAAGTGGAGCTGGAAGAAGGGTGCCTCTCGTTCCCGGATTTGTACCAAAAGATCGTCAGACCGGCGACCGTAACGGTTCGCGCCCTCGATGCCGACGGCAAACCGTTCGAAATGACCGCCGAGGGGATGGCCGCACGGGCCATTTTGCACGAGTACGATCATCTGGAGGGGAAGCTCTTTATCGACTACCTGTCACCGCTGACCCGTCAACTGTTAAAAGGCCGTCTTAAGAAGCTGGCCGCCTGCTAAGTTTTCGGATACCCGCGCTACTCAGCGTCTGTTTGCGACGAGGTCCGTCGCCGCCACGGTCAGGACATCGATGAAAGTTGTCTTTATGGGGACGCCGGAATTTGCCCGGCGTATCCTGGCGCATCTGTGCGACAGCCGCGAGCATTCGGTGCTGGCGGTGGTCACCGGCCCTGAAAAACAGGCCGGACGGGGGCGTAAACTGCTCCGGACCGCCTGTCACGAGGAAGCGCTCGAACGGGGGCTGACGGTTTTTACCCCCGCCACCCTCAAGGATCATGAACTCAAGCTGTCATTGACCGGTCTTGGGGCGGATATTTTCGTGGTGGCGGCCTTCCGGATACTCCCACCGTCGCTTTTCACAGTGCCTCCCAGGGGATCGATCAATATCCATGCTTCGTTGTTGCCGGCCTATCGGGGGGCGGCCCCAATCAATTGGGCGATTATCAACGGTGAGCGGCAAACCGGCCTGACCAGCTTCTTCCTCAAAGAGTCGGTGGATACGGGGGATGTCATCCTTCAGCAGAAGACGGCCATCTTGGATGACGATACCTTTGACTCGCTCTACCTTCGTTTGGCCGATCAGGCGGGACCATTTCTGCTCGAGACGCTGGACTTGATCGAGAAGGGGGAGTCCAAACCGGCGGTTCAGGACGACGCGAAGGCCTCGCGGGCGCCCAAGATCACCCCGTTTGACGCGATGATCGACTGGGGGTTCCCGGCCGAGAAAGTGCGGAATTTTGTGCGCGGGATGGCGACCAAACCTGGGGCGTACACCTATTTTCGAGGGGGGCGGGTCAAGGTCCTGGCCTGTGCGGTCGAATCGGCCAAAGCCGACGGCACCCGTCCGGGCACAATTTTAGCTGATAAAAAGAAGCTTTTGATACAATGTGATCATTCGGTGGTTCAGATTTTACGGCTGGTCCCACAGGGACGCGGCGAGATCGAAGGCCGATCGTTTATAAATGGGTTTCATCCCAGACCGGGCGAACTGCTCGGAGAAAGGAGCGTTGCCACAGAGCAAGCGTGAAAAAAGAAATTATCATCAGTTCGACAGAGTATGACACTCGAGTAGCTATTCTCGAAGACGGCAAACTGGTTGAATTACAGGTCGAACGTCCCGACACCGAACGCATGGTGGGGGATATCTACAAGGGGGTGATCAACACGGTCCTCCCCGGGATGCAGGCGGCGTTTGTCGATATCGGCATGGAAAAGGCCGCGTATCTGCATTCCTCGGATATCGCCAAGGAATCGCGGGGTCGGTATGACGCCGACGAGGAGGACGAAGAAGAGGCCCCGGCCGAAATCGTCCGCAAGTCCCGCCGGCAGGGGATCGAAACGGTCCTCAAAAAGGGGCAGGAGATTTTAGTCCAGGTCATCAAGGAGCCGATCGGCACCAAGGGGCCGAGGATTGCCTCGGAAATATCATTGCCGGGGCGGTACCTGGTGATGGTCCCCGACGACGATCATGTCCGGGTATCCAAGCGCATCTCCGACTGGGGAGAGAAGAAGCGACTTCGCAAGCTGGTCGGGCCGCTTCGCCCCGAAGGTTTCGGGTTCATCATTCGGACCGAAGCTGAAGGGAAGGAAGAACGGGAGATCGCCGACGATATCAAGCGTCTGCTGAAGCTCTGGGCCAAGCTGAAGCGGAAATCGGAGACGCTTCCGGCGCCGTCGCTTATCCACAAAGAGGCGGAGATGACGGTCTCGATGATCCGCGATATTCTCACCGACGAGGTGCAGAAGCTGGTGCTGGACAATCGCGAGGATTACAAGAAGACCATCGCGTATGTCCGCCAGGTGGCCCCGCAGTTGCGGGACCGGGTGATTTTGTACAAAGGGACCCAGCCGGTGTTCGACACCTACGATCTGGAGCCGGAGATCGACAAGATGCTGGCCCGCAAGGTCTGGATCAAGAAGGGGGCGTATCTGGTGATCGACCAGACCGAGGCGATGGTGACGATCGACGTCAACACCGGCCGGTTTGTCGGCGGGAAAGATCAGGAACGGACGATTTTCGAGACCAATATCATGGCGGCCCGCGAAATCGCGCGCCAGATACGGCTTCGCGATATCGGCGGACTGATCGTGTGCGATTTCATCGACATGTACAACCGCGAGAACCGGCGGCGGCTCTACGAGGAGTTCAAGAACGCGTTCCGGCACGACCGCGCCAAACGGGCGATCAATCCGGTGACCGAGTTCGGCCTGATAGAAATGACGCGCGAGCGGGTGCGCCCCTCGCATATGCACATGCTGTCGGAGAACTGCCCGGTCTGCGCCGGACTGGGGCGGATACCGTCGAAAGAGACGCTGGCGGCGAAAATTGAGCGCTGGTTTGTCCGCGCGCACGCGGCGCGGAAGTTTGCGCAGTATCATCTGGTGATCAGCCCGGACCTGGCCAACGCCATGACCGACGACAACGCAAACCGGATTGAAAGGATCATGAAGGCGTACAAGTTCCGGATCAATCTGGTGCGGGACACCACGATATCGCCGCGCGAGTTCAAGATTTACAACGCCTCGGATAACAAGGAAATCACCGAAACCTATGCCGTATAGGTGATTGCCGCGTGTCTATGCTCTCGGGCGTCCGGCGGTGGCCGGACGCCCTTTTTTTTCGGTTGACAGTTGTCCTTTGAACAGACGTGTATATAGTATATGGAGTCGATATTATGAAGCCCGCCGATAGTGTGGAAATCGAGATCAAGCTCCGGCTTGATTCATTCATGGATTACCTGAAACTGGTGGGACTCCTCTGCCCGCTCGATGATGAAATCCATCACACCAACGGATTTTTCGACACCGAAGATCGCCGTCTGGCCAAGGGCGGGTGGGCGCTTCGCGCCCGCGCCGAATCGCACCGGGGACTGCTGACCATCAAGAGCATTCCAACCGAGGAAGGGATGGCCGTGGTGCGGCGCGAGATCGAGTCGGAAATTCCGCGAAGTCTGGCGCTGGATATTCTGTCGCTTCGGCATGAGATCATGGCGGTCGATGTGCCGCCGATCCAGTTTCTGCGCAAGGAATTTCCGAAAGTATCGCCGGCGAAATTGATACAGTTCGACAATGTCCGGCAGTTCAAGAAATATCCGATCGGCGACCGGGAGTATCTGCTGGAGATCGACAAGACGTCGTTCAGCGACGGCTCGGTGGATTACGAGCTGGAAGTCGAGTTTGAGGACATGGAACAACGGGAGAAGATCGAGACGGGTTTGCAGAGACTGTTGGTGTCGCTGGGGATACCGTTTGAACGCCAGCCGGAGAGCAAGTTTCATCGGGCGCTGAAGAAGGCGCGGTTGTTGTAGCATTCACTTCGCATCTCGACTACGCTCGATGCGACGATGGATTTTGTAGGTCAAGCCGCCTGCGGCTTGACGTTCCCCCACAAAAGAGTCAAGCGCCGGGGCGCTTGACCTACAAGAGAAGATGAAGATGTCGGCGCACGGGGACGTACGCCGACCACGAGTGAGAAGATGTCGGGTAGATCGTCCGCCTGACGGCGGACTCGGAACCGCGACCTACATGCGAGGTCGGCGGACGGGAACGTCCGCCTTGCACTTAAAGGACAAGTCACGCATGAATTGTGCTACGCAGACGTCCCCGTCTGCGTCTTGACGGCCCCGCAAATGAAGAGTCTAGCGCCGGGGCGCTTGACCTACAAGAGAAGATGAAGATGTCGGGTAGATCGTCCGCCTGACGGCGGACTCTCAACCCGACCTACAAGACCATACTCATCCCCGCGAGCCAGCCGGTGGTCCAGCAGGATTGAAAATTGAAGCCGCCGGTGATACCGTCGATGTCGAGTATCTCGCCCGCCAGATAAAGTCCGGGGCAGAGTTTGCTTTGCATCGTTTTGAAATCGACTTCCTTCAGATCAACCCCGCCGCAGGTGACAAACTCCTCCTTGAAAATTCCCTTGCCGCAGATCGCAAACCGGGCGCGAGTCACTTCGGTGATAATGGATGTCATCTGCTCTTTGCTCAGGTGGGTCCAAGTGGTGTCATCGGCGATACCGACATACTGCACGATCCGGCTCCAGTACCGTTTGGGAATCGGAACCGGTGATTCAGTCGTGATGAACCTCTTTGGATTGTTTTGTTTGTAGGCGAGGAGTCGGGTGGTCAGTTGATCGGTTGAAAGTTCGGGAAGGAAATTGATCGTCAGGTCGGCGTGATAGTGGCAGTCGTGGAGAAGCCGCGCCCCCCAGGCCGACAGTTTGAGGACCGCCGGTCCGCTCAGTCCCCAATGGGTGATCAACAGAGGTCCGGATTGTTCGAGCTTTTTGGAATCGCCCAACGAAATCGCCAGGTGCACGTCGGGAAAGCTGATACCGGACAAATCGGTCAGCCGGTTGTCGGTCACTTTGAATGTGAACAGCGACGGCACGCATGGAATGATCGTGTGTCCCAGCGACTGTGCAAACCGGTACCCCTGATGTTCGCTCCCGGTGGCGAGGAGCAACCGGTCATATCGCTCCGGAGTTCTGTTGA
>JACRAV010000377.1 GCA_016213305.1 Candidatus Zixiibacteriota bacterium
AGCTGCACGAGATTATCAGCGCCACCAATCGTGATATCGTTCAGCAGGGGTATCACATCCAGGCGGAAAAGCGCGACGATTCGATGCACCTTTTCATGCACACACCATCGCGGACGGCGATTCACCGCAACGGCGAGGGATGTATCTGCGGCGATAAGAAATATACTTTGGTGCAGTTGTCATCGATGGTGAGGGAGCAGTCGTCGCTGTTTTCTACCGACGTCATCACCCGCCCGCTTTTGCAGTCGCACCTCTTTCCGGTGGTTAGCCAGATAGGAGGCCCGTCGGAAATCGCTTACCTCGCTCAGGTCAATCCGCTGTTCCGGGAATTCGGTCTGGCGACCCCGTACTACATCGCCCGCCCGACGGCAACCCTTCTTGAACGCCGTCCGGCAAAGCAGATGCACGATTATGGCATCACCTTCGACGAGTTGACTGGCGATATTGAAACGGTCATCAATCGCATCATGGCCAAGTCGTTTCCAAAGGACGTCGAGGAGCATATGAAACATATGTCGGCGAGCATACGGTCTGCATTTAACGCTGACCTCGAATCGATAATATCGTTTGATCCCGCTCTTGCCGAATTCGCCAATCAGTCCTTTGGGAAAATTGACTTCACTCTGAAGACGTTTCAGGACAAGGTCTTTGCATCCCATAAACGGAAACAGAAAGAGACCCGCGAGCGGATTTATCGCCTCGGACACCTGCTTTTTCCCAACCGGACATTGCAGGAGAGGGTTGTGAACAGCAACTATTTTCTGGCACGATATGGCCTCGGGCTGGTGAAATACCTGTATGACCAGCTGAGCATTCACGAATCGGCCCATCAGATTATTCGCCTTGGTGAGGAGGGGGAAAGATGAAGATAGGGATCACCTGTTATCCGGTGGCCGGCGGGTCGGGAATAGTGGCGACCGAATTGGGGCAGCAGTTGGCCTCACGAGGGCATGACGTTCATTTCATTTCGTATGCGATGCCGTTCCGCCTTGATAAGTTCGATTCGAGAATGATGTACCATAGCGTCGAGACGACCGCTTATCCGCTCTTCAAGCATGACCCCTATACCTTGCCGCTTGCGGCTAAGATGGCCGACGTCGCCCGAAGCGAGAATCTTGATATTCTTCACGTCCATTACGCCATACCGCATGCCACCTGCGCCTATCTCGCCAAAAGTCTTCTGCAGAGCGGCGGACACCATGTACCGAAAATCATCACGACGCTTCACGGTACCGATATCACCCTTGTGGGCGTTGATCCGTCGTTTTTCGACATTACCCGATTCTCGATTCAGGCGTCCGATGGAATCACCGCCGTGTCGCACTATCTTGCCGAAGAGACCCAGGAGGTGTTTCGAATCGACAAGCCGATCCGTGTCGTGCACAACTTTTTCGATCCGCTCAGATTCAAGCCGTCCAGCGCCGACTGCAGCCGCAAACAATTTGTCACTGACGACGAGCTCCTAATTGGGCATGTCTCCAACTTCCGTCCGGTGAAACGAGTCACCGATGTCATTGACATTTTTGATCGCATCCAGACGGAACTGCCTGCAAAGCTAATCCTGATAGGGGAAGGCCCCGACACCATTCTGGCTCGCCGGCAGATTACCAAACGCAACCTGGCCAGCAAAGTCCTGTTTCTCGGAAATCAGTCCCGCCCCGAGGCATTGCTTCCCTGCGTCGATCTCTTTCTGATGCCGAGCCAGGAGGAATCCTTCGGTCTTGCTGCTCTTGAAGCGCTGGCCTGCGGCGTGCCGGTGGTCGGCTCGGCGGGGACTGGGCTTATGGAAGTCATCGAATGCGGCGTTAACGGCTATCTCTTTCCGGTCGGTGACACCGCCTCCATGGCCCGGGCGGGCATCGATCTGTTGAAGGACAAACACCGCTGGCTGAGATTCAAGACGGCGGCGTCGGAACGGGTGCGTCAGAAATTCTCGGCGGAAAAAATCGTAAGCGAATATGAGCAATATTATACGGAGGTGTTGAATGGCTGACTGGGTGCATCTTGATGTTCTTGCGATAGCGGCTCATCCCGACGACGTCGAAATCACGAGCGGGGGGCTTCTTATCAAGATGGCTCAGCGAGGCCGGTCGGTGGGGGTTCTCGATCTGACGCAAGGGGAGAAGGGGACACTCGGCGACGAAACAGATCGGGCCAAAGAGGCCGCCGCGGCGGCCGAAGTAATGGGCCTCGCGTGGCGCGGAAATCTCGCCCTTCCGGACAGCGCCCT
>JACRAV010000378.1 GCA_016213305.1 Candidatus Zixiibacteriota bacterium
GCGCTCGACACCGGCGGGGTGGAGGTCTCAAGCGCGGTGCACTTCACGATCGAATCCGACTCGCTGGTGCATTTCGGAAAACTCACCGTGGAGGGAGACTCTCTCTTCCCGGAATATTGTGCGCGTCGGGAGACAAAAATCCGCGAGGGCGCATTGTATCGCCGCGACGATATCCTCGACTCCCAGCGCCGACTCTTCGAATCGGGGTATTATTCCACCTTCCAGCTCCGGCAGTCCCCGCAGAGCGCCGACCGCCTCCGTCCCGATTTAACCCTCGCCGTGAGCGAACGAAAGACCGCGGCCATTTCCCTCAACGGCGGCATCGGCCAGTCCCCCGTTCGGGATCTCGAAATCAACGGCTCAATGGGATTCCTCAAGCGCAATTTTCTCGGCTCTCGCCGGTATGATATCAGCGCCACGTATGCCCTCGGTCTCGGACAGGAGGCGCGGCTGATTAAACACTCCTATCGGCTCAGTTTCACCGAACCCTGGCTGGTGGGCATGCGCATGCCGTTGATCATTTCGACCACCTGGGACCCGACACTTCGCGACCCGGTGCAGGAGTTCAAGCGCACCGCTCTCAGCGTCTCCGCCGAGACCAATATCAAATTCGGACAGGAAATCTGGTCCTCGCTCGGTTTCGAATACATCGGCGTCAAACTGACCGGCCTCACCGGCGTCCTGGCCGATTCGCTCGGCGGACCTACGTCGGATGCCAGCCGCCGGAAATTATCGTTCAGCTTCCGCCGCGACAGCAGAGACAGTATTTTCATCCCCCGACGCGGCTCCCTGGCTCGCCTCAATATCCAGTACTACGGCGGCATTCTCGGCGGCGACGGTAACTTTGTCAAAATTCAGGCCGACTGGTCAAGCTACCAGATTGTCTGGCCGGGATGGATCGCCGCCACCCGCTTCAAGGGGGGATGGGCGCACCAATATGGATCGCCCGGCTTTACCTTCGTTGACGAAGCCCAGTATCTGGGCGGCGCTAACACCGTCCGGGGGTTCGCCGAAAACCAGCTTGGTCCCAAAGACGCCTTTGGGAAGCCCATCGGCGCCGAGTTTATCATCATGGCCAACCAGGAGTTCCGCTGGCGAACGATCCCCTTTTTAAGCCAGGTGCCGTTCCTCAAACGCTGGCCCCTCTGGCAATCGGTCTTCCTCGACATCGGCAACGGGTACCAGTCCAGCAAAGAGATATCGTTCCGAAGCTTGGCCTACAGCTATGGAACCGGCTTCCAGATCATGTCACCCGCCGGCCCCATCCGCCTCGACTATGCCCGGGTCATTCCCCACGACAACTTCGGTTTTACAGATCGCTGGCACTTTACTATATTGTACGCGTTCTAAGCATAGAGACAGCCGGACCATGATTGCGTCGAACCGGCGCAGGGGTGGCGCGCTGTCCAAAACGAGGATGACACCTATGGAACCGATATATCTCGATCACAACGCCACTACCCCGGTTGAACCGGAGGTCGTGGCCGCCATGCTCCCGTACCTGTCCGGACGATTTGGCAACGCCAGCTCGGTCCACCAGTACGGCCGCGACGCCAAGGTCGCGCTCGAATCCGCCCGCGAACAGATCGCCGCCTTCATCAATTGCGAACCATCCGAACTGTATTTCACCTCCGGCGGCACCGAGTCCGACAACCTCGCCATACTTGGGACGACCATGCAGTGGCAGGGGAAGAAGAATCACGTCGTGGTCGGAGCCACCGAACATCACGCCGTCCTCGAACCCGCCGAGTGGCTACATCACAAACATAGTTTCAGGTTTGACCGCCTTCCGGTTAACCGCGATGGTCAGAGTTCCCCCGATGCGCTCAAGCAACTACTCTCCGATCAGACTGCCGTCGTGTCGGTCATGCAGGCCAACAACGAAACCGGCGCCATTCAGGATATCACCGCTTTGTCGGCTGTCTGCCGCGAACGGGGCGTACTGTTTCATACCGATGCCGTGCAGGCGGTCGGTAAGATTCCCGTCGATGTCCGAAAACTCGGCGTGGACATGCTGTCATTAACCGGCCACAAGATTTATGGCCCGAAAGGGTCAGGCGCGATGTTTGTCCGCCAGGGGATCAAGCTCAGTCCGTTGTTCCATGGCGGTTCGCACGAGAAGAAACGCCGTCCGGGAACCGAAAATGTCGCGGGCATTGTCGGACTGGCCAAAGCGCTCGAAATCGCCGGCAATCGCATGGCCGAGGATTCCGCCCGATTGATGAATCTCTCAGACTATTTCGCCTCGACCGTTCTCCAGACTATCCCGCACACCCATTTCAACGGCTCCCGGACCAATCGTCTGCCGCAGACCGTCAGTCTGTCGTTCGCCGGCGCCGAAGGGGAATCGGTCGTGCTCAATCTTGATATAGAAGGAATCGCTGTCTCGTCCGGGTCGGCCTGCACGTCGGGA
>JACRAV010000374.1 GCA_016213305.1 Candidatus Zixiibacteriota bacterium
GATGCCTTCCGATATCACAGGTACGGAGATTATCGAGGAAGACCACGCCACCGGCAAGCGACAATTCAGGTTTGTCAAAGGGCCGGTATTCGCCAACATCATCCTGGCGGACGAAATCAACCGCACTCCTCCGAAAACGCAGGCGGCGCTTCTGCAGGCGATGCAGGAACATGAGGTAACCGCCGGCGGCACAACGCACAAGCTCGACGAGCCGTTCTTTGTGCTGGCCACCCAGAATCCGATCGAACAGGAAGGAACCTACCCGCTACCCGAAGCCCAGCTCGACCGGTTCATGTTCAATGTATATGTCGATTACCCGGACAGCGGCGAAGAACAGCGAATTGTGAAGACCACCACGGCGGTGCAATCGCACGAGCTTCAATTTGTCCTCTCGGCGGCAGAAATCGGTGCATTTCAAAATCTGGTGCGACGGGTGCCGGTTTCGGATCATCTGGTGGAATACGCCGTCGATCTGGTGCGAGCGACCCGTCCGAAAGAACCGGGCGCGCCCGAATTTGTCCGCAATTGGGTGAACTGGGGCGCTGGTCCGAGGGCCTCGCAGTATCTGATTCTGGCGGCCAAGGCCAAGGCGATTCTGGAAGGGCGTCCGACGCCGGGACCTGAGGATGTCCAGTTTGCGGCGTATCCGGTGCTGAGACATCGGATTGTGACCTCGTTCAATGCCGAAGCGGACGGAGTGGACACGATGGAGATCATCCGGCGGCTATTGGAGACGGTGAAGGAGAGGAAGTAGGGCTCACCAAAGATGGCGTTGGGGCGAGAGCATTTGATATTGGGTGACCAGAAAGAGGCCTCGACAAGCTCGGCCTGACTTGTCGCAGGAAGTGTTTCTTCGGCGACGAACCTCGAAGTAACAAAGTTAGAACGATGATTGACACTTTCCGCCTTCGCAACCTGCCGCCGTATGCCAAGACCTTTGTCGGCATCTTTACGGCGCTCATGCTGGTAGTGTGCGTCTGGGCGGTCTGGATTTTTTCGTCTCGATATGGCGGCGTCGATCAGGACAACCTGCCGCCGTATCTTCGGCAAAACACTAACGATCTCAAGGCGGACATCGACGAACTCAAGGCCGACTCAAGCGCGGTCATGGCGCCGGTGTGGGACCAGAAACAGGCCGGACGAGAGCAGAAGATCGATTCCGCCACTCTTTCGGCAATTGAGCATCGGAAGCTTCCCAAAGATGTCTCGCGATATGAGGGCGGCGGCGATCCCGATCGCGATCTCGGTCTGGCGCACACTCATCAAAACGGCCAGACGCTGTTGTTCTTTGCGATCGGGCTGGTTTTCCTCTTTACGTCGGTGAAGCCCAAGATGAAGACGCTCGTCTATTGGATATTCGGTGTCACAATACTTCTGCACACAGTTGGTCTCACCGGACGTTCGTACGCGCCGATATTCGGCGACCTGCTTTCCTTTGCCGGTTTTGCGGTACTGGTGGTGATCGCGTATATGGCGCTCATGATTTTCGCGGACCTGGCGAAGAGACCTGTGGACCAACAGTGAATACCG
This sequence comes from Candidatus Zixiibacteriota bacterium, assembly GCA_016213305.1. GTDB lineage: Bacteria > Zixibacteria > MSB-5A5 > GN15 > FEB-12 > JACRAV01. The sequence continues at coordinate 1,531 of JACRAV010000374.1, forward strand.
ATTACCGCCGATACCTGCAACCGGAGACGGTCTCCAAACTCAAGGGGATGGAACTGCGGGCGCGCATGGTGGTCGAGGGGTTCATTGCGGGACTCCACAAGTCGCCGTATCACGGATTCTCAGTCGAATTCGCCGAGCACCGGCAGTATATGCCGGGGGACAATATCCGTTCGATCGACTGGAAAGTGTTCGCCAAGACCGACCGGTTCTATATCAAACAGTTCGAGGAGGAAACCAATCTCAAGGGGTATCTTCTTCTGGATTGCTCGGCGTCGATGAATTACCAGTCCGGCGATCGGATCACGAAATTTGATTATGCCGGTCTGTTGTCCGGGGCGCTGTCGTACATGATGCTTCGCCAGCGGGATGCGGTCGGATTGGTGACGTACGATCAGAAAATCCGACGGTACATTCCGCCGCGCTCCAAGTCAGGTCATTTGCATGTTCTGCTCAATGAGATCACCCAGCAGAAGCCGGGCAATCTGACCGACGTATCGGTCGCGTTGCATGAGATGGCGGAGCGGATCAAACGGCGCGGGCTGGTGGTGATCATGTCCGACCTGTTGGACGAGGCGGACAAGATCATTTCCGGGCTGAAACATTTCCGGCACAACAAGCACGAAGTAATTGTGTTTCATATTCTCGATCCGCGGGAGCGGGATTTTGCGTTCGGCGCCGAGGCGGCGTTTCGGGATATGGAGACGGGCGAAGAACTGACCACGCTTCCGTTTCAGATCAAGAAAGATTTCGCCCAGCAGGTTAGGGCGTTTTCGGAGCAGATTGCGTCGGCCTGCCGGCAGTCGAATATCGATTATCATTTGATTGACACCTCCACCCCGTTCGACAAGGCGTTGTACGCGTTTTTGGCGAAGAGGGAGCGGCTGTACTAAAAACATCAACTATGGACCTGAAACTGGACCTCCAGGAGATTTCACTTTTCTTGATCTCACCTGGCTTCTATGGTGTCTCAAACATCAGAGGTGGACTATGAAGTGGA
>JACRAV010000381.1 GCA_016213305.1 Candidatus Zixiibacteriota bacterium
AGATGGCCGTTTATCTTTGGCGCCGAATGAGTCCTGGGAGCACTATTTTGAAGCTGACATTTGCCGATAAACACTCTATGTTGGCGCCCGACGATGAACGCGGAGGAGAGTCGTGGAGTTAGATCAATTTCGCAAGCATGCGCATGAGCTGGTTGACTGGATGGCCGATTACCTGACCCATGTCCGGGACTATCCGGTCAAGTCTCAGATTCAACCGCGACAAATTCTCGACACTCTGCCGACCCAGCCCCCGACCGGGCCGGAATCGTTCAACGAAATTTTTCAGGATTTTCAGAAGATCATCCTGCCCGGAATGACCCACTGGCAACACCCCTCGTTCTTCGGTTATTTCCCGGCCAATTCCAGCCCGCCGTCCGTTCTGGCCGAGATGCTGACCGCCACTCTCGGCGCCCAGTGCATGAACTGGCAGACTTCACCGGCCGCGGCCGAATTGGAAGAGCGGGTCATGCAATGGCTCCGGGAAATGATCGGCCTCCCCTCGGAGTTTACCGGCGTGATTCAGGATACCGCATCCACCGCCACCCTCTGCTCCATCCTCACCGCCCGCGAAAAATTGTCGGCCTATGCCGTCAATGAGAAGGGGTTTGGAGCCGACACGAAATTCACCGTGTATTGTTCAACCGAAGCGCACTCGTCGGTTGAGAAGGCGGTCAAAATTGCCGGATTGGGCCGGGAGAACTTGCGCAAAGTTCGGGTGGACGATCAGTTTGCGCTCGACCCCGCCGATCTGGACCTCGCCATCCAGCGCGATCTCAAGGCGGGATATCGTCCGCTCTGTGTGGTGGCCACTCTGGGTACGACCGGATCGCTGGCGCTCGATCCCATCCGCCAGATCGGGGAGATCTGCCGACGGCACAACATGTGGCTCCATGTCGATGCCGCCATGGCCGGGACGGCGCTGATTCTACCGGAGTTCCAGTGGATAGCGGACGGGCTTGAAATGGCCGACACCTTCGTATTCAATCCGCACAAGTGGATGCTGACCAATTTTGATTGCTCGGCCTATTTCGTTCGCGACAAGGACGCCCTCCTCCGCACCTTCGAAATCCTTCCGGAGTACCTCAAGACCCCGGTTGACAGCCAGGTGAACAATTATCGCGATTGGGGGATTCAGCTGGGGCGCCGCTTCCGCGCCCTCAAGCTCTGGTTTGTAATCCGCGCCTATGGCGCCGGCGGGATTCAGAGTATCGTCAGAAATCATATACATATGGCCCAGTCGCTGGCGGCAAAGATCCAGATATCCCCCAATTTCGAATTGTTGGCCTCCACTCCGCTCAATCTGGTGTGCTTCCGACTTCATCCCCGCTACATTGACGACCCCGCCCGGCTCAACGAACTGAACGAACGTTTGGAGCGCCTGCTGAACGACTCCGGCAAGCTGTTTCTGACACACACCAAGCTCGGCGATGCATACGCGCTTCGGATCGTCATCGGTCAGACGCAGGTCAGGCAGGTCGATGTTGATCTGGCTTGGGAGATGATTCAGAAGACGTCGCAACACCTGTAAACGGCGCGTCGCGCTTTCGAAGTGGAGACGATGTGCGGCGATCAGCCTGAAATCGCCGCGTCGGTTCTTTCGAGGGCCTCGCGCACGGCCGCGCCGAGCGCGTCAATGCTGTACGGTTTCTTGACATACCCGGCGGCGCCAAGCTCAAGAATTTTCTGAACGCGATCGGTCGCCGAAAACCCGCTCACCACCACCGCTTTCTGATGAGGACGGATTTCCAGAATGGCCCGATATGTGTCCAGACCGTCAAAATCCGGCTCCATTATCATATCTAGTACGATCACGTCCACGGCATCGTGGGAGATGACCTCGACCGCCCGGCGACCGTTCTCCACCATGCGAACCGAATAGCCGAGACTGGATAAGATTTCGCCGGCCAGTTCCCGCTGATTCGGATTGTCGTCGATCACGAGAATAGTCTCCGTCCCCCCGCGTGAAATCGACGCCGCCACCTTTGCGGCCGCCTGTGGTTCGCCGGTCACTGGAAAGTACAGCTCGAACTCGGTTCCTTTGCCCACCTCCGTGTGAACATCATAATAGCCGTGGTGGTCCTTCACCACGCCATAGACGACGGACAACCCCAGCCCGCTACCGCTCACGCCCATCTTCTTTCTTGAAAAATACGGCTCGAATATTTTGCCCACGTCCTCCGGCGGTATGCCCATACCTGAGTCTCTGATCCTGAGTATGACGTAATTTCCCGGTTTCACATTTTGGAAGCCGCCGCGCAGTTTATCGATGTGCGCCAGTTCCGTCTGGATCGTCAGTAACCCGCCGTTGGGCATGGCCTCGAAGGCGTTGGCCACCAGATTCATGACCGCTTTATTCAAATGCGTGTCGGACCCCAAAATATATGCGGCGGTCGGCGATAATTGAATATTCACCTTGGTCGCGGGGTAGCGTTGCGTGAGCGACTCAAACACCGGCGATTCAAGGAAGGAATTGATCACCAGATTGAAGTTTACGGGCGCCATTTCATATCGACCGCGACGCGCCAGGGTCAAAAGGTCCTGGATCACCGCGGCCGCCTCTTCGGCCGATCTGGATATTCGCTTGAGTCTAATGACCGCCTTGGAATCTTCCGGCAGACTGCGTGCCGCCAGCTCGGCGTATCCGGTGATGGGTCCGAGAATGTTGTTGAGATCGTGCGCCACGCCCCCGGCCAACAACCCCAGCGACTCCATTCTCTCGGCCCGCTCCAGTCGCTCCTGAAGACGTTCCCGGGTTTGCTCCGCCTGACGACGCTGGGTGACGTCGCGAAAGCTCCACAACCGACCGGCGACTTCGCCGTCCTTGATCAGCGGACAGGAAAACCGCTCAAACACCCGGCCATCCTTGAATTCCAGCGTGTCAAGTGACTCGTCCGAGCTGTCATACAACTCCGTAATCCGGGTGAGAAAGGCCCTCGGATCAACCAGCTGGTCGAGGACGAACTCAAGCATTTGCTTGTCGTTCCGCGAGGCCACTGCGTTCTCGGGAATCCGCCACATCTGGAGGAACTTTGAATTGAATTGCGTCGCCATCCCTTGCCCATCGACCACAAGTATCCCGTCGGCCGTTGATTCCAAAGTGGCGCGTAGCAGACTTTCGCTGGTGCGGAGCGCCGCTTCCCCCGCTACGCGTTCCAGTTCGACGGCGGCCCTTGCCGCAAAAATGGACAGCAGACGTTGCGTCATGTCATCTTCGACCATCGGCTTTTCGTCCAATATGGCCAGCAGGCCTAGGGGTCGCCCTTTGGCCGAGTACATGGCAACTCCCATATAGCTCTGAGCGTTCAGGGTCTTCAGATCGCGATCCTGAGGGAAAAGCTCCTGCAATCGTTGCGGGTAATATCCTTTTCCATGGCTCATGACGGTCTCGCACGGCGTACCCCTCAGATCATAACATAGATTCGGAGCCAGCTTGCCATGCTCCCAAAATACCTGCATTTGCACCCGATTCGGATTGTCCGGAACCACTTCGGCCAAAATCGCATAGGGAACACCCAGAGCTTTGGTAAGCTCCTCTACGACCTGACGGCAAAATGTCAATCCATAACTGCTCGACGTGCCGTGCATGATAGTCTGGAGCGTACGGGTTGTCCGAGATTGTGCCCGTAAGCTACGCCTCAGCGGCACGATCAAGAGTAAGTACATCGGCACCGCCACGATCAAGGCAAGTATCATCGAGTCCAGCAGGATGACCAGGGCTGACCCGGATTCCAAGTGGAGCAGGTGTAGAAACAACATAACCGCCGCTTCGGCGATCATTATTGTCCCCATGATGATGGCAAAGGTCCAGTGACCCGGCTTGGACTCCAGGTCAAGGTTTTCGCTCCGAGGTATTTGTATTAAAAGATCCGGTTCTTTCACGTGTTTTCCATACTTATTAATGGTCAGGGGACCCGACTTCCCTGTACCTGGTGCCCCCGGATATAAACTACTATCGGCATGCGCACCGTAACCTTAAGGTGCATCTTCCTCATGGGCGGTCTCGGGCATGTCAGCCAGTCGTAACCAGAACCTTAATGGCCGCAACGACTAACGCAAGGGCGAGCAGACGCCGGAGGACAACGGATCGGAACTTTCTCGCCCCCATATACGAGCCGATCAATCCCCCCGCAAGCGCGGCCAGAACGAAGTAACCGATCGGTCCGATCTGGAACGACCCCTGCACCAACCGTCCGGCGAGACCTGATAATGAATTAATAAGTATGAAGCCGGCGCAAATTCCCGCCGTCTGGTGAGCATTGGCCCACCCTTTCAGCAAAAGGACCGGACCAAGAAAAATTCCGCCGCCGATTCCGACTATCCCCGACAGAAAACCGATACCGGCGCCAATCATCGACGCCAATAGTTTCCCTGGCTGATTCGTCGTTGGCTGATCACCCCGCACACCATTGAATGGCACCGCCAGTCGAACGGCCGCCGCGATAAGGGCCAGGGCGAGAAGTACCGCGTACACCGACGGTGAAATCCTGATCAATCCGCCAATGAAAGCGGCGGGCACCGAGCCAATCAAGAATGGCCATATCATGCCGATCGACACATGCCCGGAACGCCGGAACATGATCAAGCTGATCAGAGAAACCAGAACATTCAGCAGCAGCGCGGTCGAGGACATGACCTGCGGCGGAATGGCAAAAAGCGTCATAACCGCCAGATACCCCGATGCCCCGCCATGCCCCACCGATGAGTACAGCGCCGCCACGATCATGAGCAGAACTGATATCCAGAGAATGTCGGCGCCCGAAAGCATCAGAGCGGACGTGTCCTTGTGGCTGTCTCTGTATCGGAGTGAAGAATAACGCGCACCTCGTCGCCCGGCCGGATCATTCCCCCGTTGACAACACGAGTGAATATCCCCTCTCGAGGCATGACACAGTCGCCCACCGCCTCGAAAATTGCGCACCGGCTGTGGCATTCTTTCCCCAGTTGAGTCACGATCAGTTCGGCCGAGCCGACCATGATGCTGTCGCCGATTGCGATTTCTGACAAATCCACCTTGCTGAGCGTGATATTTTCCGCGAAATCGCCCGGATTCACCTCGGCCCCCATCTGCCGCATTGTATCAATGCTCTCCAATGATAACAACGAGACTTGCCGATGCCCTGGACCGGCGTGGGCGTCCCCCGCAATTCCGGAATCGGCCACCAGAAGGGCCTCGGAGACATTATGTTTCCGGGTACCTTTCTCGGCGCTGACCGAAATCGCCAGAACTGTGCCCAGGTGAGTTTTCAATGTCATCTTCTTAGTCCCACTGAATCTTTTGCACCGCCACCGACTGGCCGGCCTTGATGTGCTCTGCAGGTTCCGGACAACGGATGAAACAGTCCGCCTTGGTCAGACCGCCGAGCATGTGAGACCCCTGCCGAGCGACCGGTTCGACTTCCCAGCCCGTCACGGTAGTAGAAAGCCGCCCCCGCACAAACTCCAGCCGTCCGCCTTCCGAATTGATCGACTTCATCAGTTTCGCGTTGAACAGGTCCGAACTGCCGGCACCTGCCCTCCCAAGTATTGTATGGAGCGCCGGTTTTACCAGAAGAAGAAACGACACCAGTGCCGAAACCGGATTTCCCGGAAGCCCGAAGACCAGCTTCTTCCTTTCGCCTTTCGATACATACGTGCCGAAGTAATTCGGCTTCCCCGGCTTCATCGCCACCTGCCAGTATTTCTGCTCCACTCCCAGCGCTGTCAAAACCGGGCGCACATAATCGAAATCGCCCATCGAAATGCCGCCGACCGTGATAATGACATCATGCCTGTGCAGGGCCTCCTTCAAACAGGCGCGCAACGGATCAGGGGCGTCCTCTATTCGAAAAGTCTCAATCGAATCTATCCCGAGGGACTTCAGCGCCGCGACCAGCGCCGGGGTGTTGCAGTCGTAAATCTGCCCCGCCGACAGAGAACGACCGGAAGATCCAAATTCATTTCCGGTGATGATCAGTGCCACAGTCGGTTTACGGTACACTTCGACCGACGCCACGCCCAGCTGGGCCAGCAGTCCGATTACCGCCGGTGTGACCTTGATTCCGGATTCAAGAACGACCTGTCCGACCTTGAATTCCTCGCCGGTCCGCCGGATGTTGGTACCTGATTGAACCGGTTGAGTCACAATGATCGGATCGGATTCCCGGACGTCCTCGCGCATGATCACCGCATCCACTTCCGACGGAATCGCACCGCCCGTAAATATCTTTACGGCCTGTCCGCTCTTAATGGTGCCGGCGTTTGACCCTCCCGCCCCGATCGTACCGATGAGAGCAAGCCGGACCGGTACTGCCGAAGACGCAGTCGCGGTATCAGATGCCATGACCCCGTAACCATCCACCGCTGAATTATCGAAACGCGGGATCGGATCGGGGGTGGACACCGGTTGAGCGAGACAGAACCCGTCGACTTTTTCGATTTGGATCGAAACCGTACCGAGCGGATCTGCCGACGACAATACGATTTCGAGCGCCTGAGCGTATGATATCACCTCTTCTTCTCTCCGCGCGGATCGCTATGCCCGCCCGGTTCATCCCACAGCATGAGAAAGGCGTGGGACAACATGGGCAAGAGGGCATCGAGCGATTCGCACACTCCCCGCACCGAACCGGGAAGATTGACAATCAGGCATTTCCCCCTGATTCCCGCTTTGCCGCGCGAGAGCGCCGCGTACGGCGTCTGTTCTCCGCCGAAAGCGCGAATCGCCTCGGCCATCCCCGGCGCTTCTCTTTCGATCACACGCACAGTGGCCTCGGACGTCACATCGCGCGAACCAAAGCCGGTTCCACCGGTGGTCAGTATCAGGTCGATCCCCTTATGATCAGCGCAAGTTGTCAGCGTCCGGGTTATGGTGTCGCCGTCATCGGGAATAATGAGGCACTCCGTCACGTCGATTCCGTTATCCTTCAGCCGACTCACAATCGTCTTACCGGACAGATCAGCCTTCGTCCCCGCCGCGCATGAATCGGATATCACCACAACAGCGGCGCGGAGCGGCCGCTTCAGCTTCACTACCCGGTCCGACTTCCCGCCCGTCTTGCTCAACAGCTTCACACCGGCAATCGCCATCGAATCATCGAGCATTTTTAGCATATCATAAAGCGTCAGCACGGCAATCGAGGCCGCGGTCAGCGCCTCCATCTCGACTCCCGTCTTGTAAATCGCTTTGACGGTCGCCTGAATGCGAATCGATGTTTCCTTCAGCTCAAACTCGACCGCCACATGATCCAGCGGAACCTGATGACAGAACGGAATCATTTGCGACGTGTTCTTGGCCGCCTGGATTGCCGCGACACGCGCGATTTCCAGCGGATCGCCTTTGGGTATCTCTTTCCGGTGAATTTTGTCAAGCGTATCAGCGCTGAGGGTGAGGACCGCTTCGGCCGTGGCCGTGCGCAGGGTGTTCCTTTTGTGCGATATGTCGCGCATACGACTACCCGCCCACCGTGAACATCCCCAGTTCGTTGGTCGTGATGACCCGATCCGCCTGCGGCGGATATTCCGCCTTGCCGCCCAGCGTCGTCATGACAAGGTCTCGCAAATCGTCGCGTCCCGCACCACCTCGTATGGCATCGCGCAAACTGATCTCCGCCGGATAGAACAGGCAGGTCTTGAGGCGACCGTCGGCCGTCAGACGTAGCCGGTTGCACCGGTCGCAGAAATGATCGGTCATTGGCGTGATGAATCCAATCCGCCCACCGGAATTGTCGATCGCGTATTCTTTGGCCACGGTGCTATACGGGCTTTCTGCCGGCTTAACAGGTGTCAGCCGGAAATGCATCGCAATGCGTTCCTTCATCTCCGCGAACGGCAAAAGCTCCGCCGATGGTATCGTAGCCGATTGCGACGGCATGAACTCGATAAATCGGACACACACGGAGCGGTCTACGGCGAAACCGACAAAATCAACCAGTTCATCATCGTTGACATTCTTCATGACCACCGTATTGATGCGCGGTGGCGCAAGACCGGCCTCCTGTGCGGCATCGATGCCCGCCATGACATCGGACAACTGATCCCGGCCGGTGATGGCCGCAAAGCGATCGCGGCGTAAAGTGTCCAGACTGATGTTCAGCCCGTGCAACCCCGCCGCTTTCAGCGCCTGCGCTTTATTCCGCAAGAGTGTGGCGTTGGTGGTCATGGCGACGACCGCTATCCCGGGCACTGAAGTCAGCCGCTCGATCAGATGTTCGATGCCCGGCCGCACCATCGGCTCGCCGCCGGTCAGGCGGATTTTGGTTATCCCAAGGGAAGCAAATAAACCGGCTTGATGAATGATCTCATCGTCGGTCAACAGTTCGGCCGACGCTCTCCACGCGACCTGATCGGCCGGCATGCAGTAGCGGCACCGGAGATTGCACCGGTCGGTGACCGAAATGCGCAGATAGGTATGGGCACGCCCGAAACCATCGACCAGCCGATTGTCTGCCATCCGGTAACTCCTTGCCTCTGTCTGACGAAACGATTCCGGCTCATCACCGATCATGCGGTCACGAGCCGGAATATACATCGCGGACGACGCCAATGATAGACTCTTTCGGTCCGCTACACCGCCAGTGTCTTGGCTGCGTCGGCGCCGATCCGTCCCTCGCGGCAGTGCTTGCCGGCCATAAACTGACCCGACAGTCGGGCCTGGATTGTGATCGCTTCGCCGAGCGGGACCGCGCACGACTTCTTTATACATTCGGCAATCGCGCTTCGTCCGGCCTCGGACCCGTTGGATGCCGCAGGCAACTGGACCTCCATCGGTACATCGAACGCGCCATCCGCCACCGTACGCTCCTTGATCTTCGATGTTCCCGAGGCAATCTCCCAGACCGCCTTGATGGCATCATCCATCGACCCGGCATAGTCGACCAGCCAGCCGGACGCGTCGGACGCCTTCACCGATTCCCCGGTGAGAAGCATGCGGAGCAGGCGGGGCCGCTGTTCAGCCGCAACTTTCCGAAGCGGCCAGTGACACCCTTCCATCCCCGGAATCACCGGCAAAGTGACTTCGGGCATTCCCAGTGTGGCATCCTTGTGGGCAACCAGGTAGCGGCAATGCATCATGAGTTCGAGCATGCCGCCCAGACACCGCTTGCCATTGATATACGCGACCGAAACGGCGAAATCGCGGTGCAACCGTCGCGCGGTCGCCGACCAACCGGCGGAAACATCGGTTCCACACTTCACATCATCAAGCGCCGGATAGAACTCCGCCGTATCGGCCCCGACCATCTGCGACGAGAAATGGAAATCGCCGGTAACAATCACCCGGTCTATCTTGGCGGCTTTGAGCCAATCGATCGCCCGGTTCAGTTCGGCATCGACATCGCTGTTGTATGCCTCGCGACCGATGGTGATAACTCCCACCTTCCCGTCATGCTCGGCGTTGACATACAACTGTTGCCACGCTGGTTCGCTGATCTTGCGGAACTCGTCCGGATACCAGCACCCCTTCGCCGCCTCGGGATGCAAACGATGGTACGCCTCCACCCGCTTGATCGCCGCCTCGGCCCCCATCCGTCTGATCATGGCCAGCACACCGGAACGGAATTGGGCGCAAATTTCGCCGATCGCATTGATGTGCGACAGATGTCCCCGCTTTTCCTTCAGCAGTAAACTGGTCATCTGGAGAATCGGCCCCAGCACCCAGCTCTGGAACTGCTCTTCGTCGCCGGCGGTCATCGACCAGTTCACCAGCGGACGGAAATGATCCAGCGGATACCAGTTCTGCCCGCTCTCCTTGAGATACTCAAGCTCCGGAGTCGGGGCAAAGAGCGGACCATATTTCCCGGACAGATGATGCAGACACGACCAGGTGAGGAAATTGGCGCCTTTCGCACCGATCGCGTCATGGGCGCGGAACGGATTAGGCCCGAACGAACGCCGCACATATTTATCGATCTTCCAGTACGGCATATTCGAGGCCCGGTGCCAGCGCAGTGCCGATAACGTCAAACCGCAAAACAAAACATCGAGCACGAACGACCAGTTGTCGCTTACCGGAACCGGTAGAAGTCCGAGTGACCAGAGAAGCTGGGTCGATGGCGACGGTTTCGGTTCGACAACTTCCCACAGTTTGTTGATTTCGTGCGGGAACGCCGGATGGGCGATGCCGACGCCAAGTTCTGAGCTCGGAAAACCGGAAGTCACCGACCGGATTTCGATATCCTTGAATGTGCTTCGGAACACCTGGTAGTGCGCCCGCTTGATCTCCAGAATTTCCGGAATCGCCTCGAGCAGGAAGCGGGGACGGAAATCGGCCAGTCGCGACGGCAGGGCCTTGCCGTCGTAATTCAACCGCACGACATTGGACATGATGCTTTCCGCTCCTCCCTGTCCGAAGGCCGCCTTAAGTCCCGCATATTGACGGCCGATGCCATCCGGTGCGGACGGAAAGTCAAGCCCCACCATCGTTACACCGTACGGATGCAGGCGCGACCCGAGTTGCATCATCTTTCCCGCGCCGACAATGCCGTTGGCGCCGGAAATCACCATCGCCCCGCGATTGTTCGCCGGACCGAACACCTGATCAACCAGCTCCGATGTCGTGACCGGAAGCTTTCCCTTTTGGAATATGCCGTGAACTGTGCCCAGTCCCAGCGTCTCCAGTGTCGATTGTCTCATGGTAGTCATGACTTGTTCCCTCCGTCGCCGACATGGAACGCCGCGGCGATGCCGACATCCCCCGCCGCGCACCAGAATATCAGCACATATCCGCCGCCGACACTCACCGCCTCCTCAAACGCCTCGATCATCACCCGCGTGAGAGTCGGTCCCTGCGGATGTCCCCAGACCAGCGGACAGCCGGTGTTGTTCATTTTGTGCCAGTCGTAGTTAAGCATTTTGGCGAAGACCGCGTCGTTCACCGAGAATGGATTGTGATTCTTCACCACCACCATATCCGCCATCGTCAGCCCCGTGCGCTTCAGAAGATTCTGCACGGCCAGCGACGGCGCCTCCGGCATCAGGCTCGGATAGGTCCGCGCCTCCGCTTTGGCTACGAACTGAATGTTGATCTCCGGCCGCGGGCTGAGCTGGCGTGCCTTCTCCGGCGATGTTACCAGCAAAGTGGCCATGCCGTCGGACGCGTGGGTCTGCGAACCCGGGGTGACGCAGGTGTCCAGTTCGCGCATCTGCCGGATGGCGTCGAGCGTGAGCCGCCGCACACCCAGGTCCTCGTCGATCACTCCCATCGGCTTTCCCTGCACGTTGAGCAGTTCAAGCGGAACGAGAACTTTATCCAGCAGACCTGACTTGCGAGCATTGTAATATTGATCGTAGCGGTGCAACGTCAGTTCATCGATCTCCTTGCGATCAATTTTGTATTTTCGGGCCGCATTCCCGGCGCAACCGATCATCGCCTTGCCGGTGGCCGGATCGAATCCGAAATTGTCCCAGACATCGGAGAGCGCATAGGTCCGCTGATGTGCCCGACGTTCCGGAAAGACGCCCACCGGCGAGTCCGATGTCCGATCAAAAGTGAGCACGCCCACCACATCCTGTCCTCCCGCCTCAACCTGCGCGCCGGCCACCATCACCGCCTGCAGACCGGTGGCGCACGCCTGCTCGACATGGAATCCGGGAATCCGATGGTTCATGCAACTGGCGACCATCGGCGCGGTCCAGAATTTCCAGTGCCACGGAATCGTTGATCCGATCACCAGATACTCAAGCTCGTGCACCGGGACGCGGCGAAGCCCCATGATCCGGTTCATCGCTTCTCCGGCGAACTGGCCGATATTCACCTCCGCCAGCGGCGAGGTCTGCCACGCCGGAAAGTAACTGCTCCCCCAGGTGCCGTACGGTATCCGCGCCCGGGGATAAATCGTAGCTGTTTGTTTCATACATTCACTCCTGCTATCACCATATCAACAAGGTCTATCACATAGCGGCGACGACTCTTCATCGATCGCCTGTCAATTGTCGCACATCTTCCACCGAATCTATATCAAGCGATCCGTCAGCCCATGCCACGGGGATTACTTCATCACGTACCGCTTGCAGAATTGCCCGCGCGCCGTCATCACTGCGCAACTCCCTCAACTGCGGAAACAGGCGGCGGGGAATGATCGCCGGAATACCCACTGTACCGCCATATCCACAGGCAACGGGAGCATCGTTCGAAGATTCAAATGCTGTTATCAGTTCATCGAGAATCTCTGTGGTCAGATAGGGCTGGTCGCAGGTCATAAACAGAATCCCCGCCGCGCGGTCCGATGCTACCGAAATCGCCGCGCGAATTGACGACGATTTCCCTTCTTTCCAGGCCGCGTTATCGACAATGCGAACATTGTACCTCGCCGCCTCCGGTCTGATAATCTCCGCATGGGCGCCAATCACGACCGTCACATCTCTGCACCTCGAAGCCAGAGCAGTTTCAATCGCGCGCGCGATCAGGGTTGTGCCGTCGAATTGCACCAACTGCTTGGGCCTGCCCAGACGCGAGGATTCTCCGGCGGCCAGAATGACAGCGCTCACCATATGCTCACCCATTTCTCTTCGCATCGATCGATTCCCGACCCTCGGGCTGGCGTCGAAATGACAGCGAGCGACCACTCCCGCCCGCGAGCACCATCTGTATCGCGGCCCAATCCGCCCGCGCAAGTTCATC
>JACRAV010000375.1 GCA_016213305.1 Candidatus Zixiibacteriota bacterium
GAGAATGCCCATGTGATTCTGGAGATGCTGAACGCGAAGTTTTGCGTGAGGGGCCTCCGGATCTGTGTCATACCCGCGGCTGGTCATATCCTGCAGGACCGGGTCGATATCAAAGGGCCGTTGCGGCGGGGATTCTTTCGGCAGTAAGGTCGAGGCGTTGGCGCCGAGGAGGCGATCGAACATGAAGTCCGCCATCCTGTTTGATCCGGGGAATGAAACAGTCTTGGTGAACCCGCAGTACGTCGAGGCGCCTGCGATCATAAATCCGTTGCGCAACGACGGGACACTGTCGCCTTCACAAGCGTTGATGAAAATGAAACTATTCGGAACGAAGTACATGTACCGGGCAACGAATTTCCCCGTGATACCATATCGCCAGTGGTCGCCACAGGTGTTGTTCGACGGATCCAGATCCCAAGCGAACACGTACACTACTTCGTCATTGCGAAGAAGCGGAGCAAACGCACTGTCGTTGCTATGTGAAAACGCGCTGGCCGTCCAGAGCGAAAGATACCGGTTGCCGGCTCTGTCCTTACCCGGACCGCCATGCGTGTCAATGTAGAATATTCCGTCATCGTGTACGTTGAGTAGTGATGGCACCGTTCCCGGAACCACCTGCGTGACATATCCATGATTGTCCAACAGCGCCTTTATGATAGGAACGCTCTGAGGAAAGCACGTGGGAGCGAAATTACTTATCAGGCGCGCCTGAATGGAAGATGGTAGTTCAAAGTTGCCCCCGGGGGTATGTAGCGTTTTCGGCGCAGTTGGAAGAGCGAGATCAGCGTCGGACAACTCCGGAAAACGTCGCTCGGGTAACACAAAACCACTCGGGGGCTCAGTCTCGGCGTACCAGGACTGCTCGCCGCGTCCGGTAGCGAACCCACCGTTATACGATCGGTTATTCGGAATCGAGATGAGCCGTCCATCAGAGAACCAGGCCCAGACCGAAATACTGTCGATCACACCCGCCGAGTCGATATCCGGCAACGAATTGAGAAACGCGGCCAGTTTGATCGCAACGCTGTCGGCCGGTTCTCCTTCGATCAGGTTGCTGACGCTGTCAATTGCGTTGAACACCGCCTGTCGCTGAGCGAAACTCAGCTCGCCCGCGCCACACGGTTCCGGCGGCGTGAAGCTGATGAACATGTAATCGATCAACCGGCTCAGGTCTGATATGTCAACGCCCCCTCCCGGATCACCATCGATATTGGCCGCGGAGTCACAACACAGCGGATCGAAGGAAATGAACAGATTATCGATCAGTCGGGATAGATCGGCGATATCAACATTCAGGCCGGGGTCGCAGTCGATATTTCCCCTCAGCGTGCAACATGACGGTTGGGCCGCGACCGGGGCGGCGGTAAGAATGCCGGTTGAGGACAAAATCAATACGCAGATCGCCATAGACAGGCGAGAGCGTGGCGATCTTCTGTTTCCGAGACTACGCGGCGAGAGATTTGGGGTATTCATTGCTCTCCTGGTGAGGACAAATTCTTTGGACAAATATAATCAAAAGTCGGGAGAAATCAATCCTAAATTGGTCACATTGGTCTCTGACGGGCGATTGGAGCGGGCCACCCCGGCTTATGGCACAAGATAGCGGTAATGCTCCTTAATCGGCGACCAGTCGGAGCGAGATTTGCCGTAGAGCAGAAACTGCTCGTAATGAAAACGGGCGGCCTGCTGGTCGTCGTCGCGGATCGCCACGATCATGTAGATCAGGTGACCGCCCGGCGAGTTGCGGTCGGCCATGAACAACGTGTCGGCGATCGCGGCGGCGGAATCCGAAAAGCCGAGGAAATAGTACCCCAGCGCCAGGCCCTCGGCAACCACCACAATCGAGTGATCGAAAGATCGTACCTGCTTGAACAGATTCACCGCGTCACTGAACTTTCCCTCGTTCAAGAGAAGCTGGCCAAGCTCGTTCTTCAACATGGGAGCGTATGGAATCAGTTTGATTGCGGTGCGATAGTTGGTTTCGGCGGAGTCGTATCGTTTCAGCTTTCCCCAGACGTTGCCAAGAATCTGGTAGTAATCGCCGCGATAGGGATCAATGGTTATCAGTTCGCGGGAGATAGCCAGTACCTGCTCATACTGTCCCCTGGCCAACAGCTCGTAGGCGTCAACCAGTTTCTGGTCCTCAGGGAAATACGAATCCCGCTCTTTGCCGATCTCGCGCCATTGGTCGGTGTGTCCGTTTTCAAGGTGGTAGTTGGCGAGGATCACCCAGCCGCTTCGGTTTTTGGCGCCGTAATATCGGAGAAGTTCGTGCATGCGGCTTTCGGAACTGGCGGCGCCAACATTCACCGCCAGAAACAGCCCGGTCACCAGAACGCCTACCAGACCCGACGCCAGCACCACGCGGGTGGGGATGTCCGCCTTTATCTGCCCGATGCGATATAACAAAAACAACATGGGAGGCAGAATCGTGAGGGACATCAAATCCCAGTCCCGTCCGAGACCGATCACCGGATCGATGACAAACAAAAACAGAACTGACCCGGACGCGAAAAGAGCGAGTGCGGTATGAACGGGATCAAGTGTGGCTTTCTTCGTGTTGTGTACGGCCAGAGCGATCACGGGCAGAATCAGCGGACAGATGAGGATGATCTGATTGAGGATATCCAACAGATGCTTGAGTGAAAAGATTGCGTATTCCGGCGAACGGGAGCGTCCGGTGAACAGCGGCAGGAATATCGCCTCGAACTCGATGCGGGTGGAGTACATGTAGAAAAATGTCGCGCCGGCAAGCGCCGCTCCTGCCACCGCAATGATCGTGAGCGTACGGCCAACTTGCATGTGCCATTTCTGTCTCAACTCAACCTGGGCTATCAGATAGGCCAGTCCCGGCAGAAACACCAGCGATTGCAAATGGGCCAGACAGGTCAGGACAAACGACGCCGCCACCCAGGTTAGCCCTCTGCCGGTCCGGGCATACCGGAGCGACAGAAGAATGAAAGTTGTCGCCGTGGCCCACAGGGCGGGGTAGTATTCGGCATATCCGCAAAACAAAAGCATCGAGCCGGAGCCAATCACGGCTATTAAGGCAAACAGGCGGAGACGATTGTCGGAAACCAGCCGTCCGATGATCGCCATCAGGTTGTGAACGACTACAGCGCCGGACATAATCGATACGATCTGAAAGGCGGCCAGCGAAGTCTCTCTGGTATAGTCGCCCAACAGCGACTGCACCACACGGATCAGAAGAATGGTTCCGGATTCGGTCCACTTGATGATGTAGCTGTCCCCTTTGCCCATCGACGCAATGAGCGTGTATCCATCGCCCAGGAAATGGGTGGGGGTTCGCAAGAGCCAGAACATGACGGTGAAACCGGCGGCCATCGCCAGTCGCGGCCACACGCCGCGCTCAAACAGGCCGTGCGAAAGAGAATCAATGGAGGAATCGAGCGCGGTGTTCGGTCGAGGCCAGGCCGCCAGCAATATCACTACAAAAGTGACCGCTCCGAAGACCACCCACATCGCGTGGGGTAGAAACAGCAGGTGATTGATCCCCCACATAGCAGGCAACGGCGCGAAGGCTGCAAACCCTGCCAGCGCCAGGGTGATGAACAGCCCCGCCCAAACGGAATAATGTCGCTCTGACATGCCCCGAATATGGGTGGTTTGATTGGACGGGTCAATCAGTTCGACAGGAGGGACGGCCATCGAAGATCTTTCGCGGCCGCCCGAAATGGCGTATCTTTTAGGAATGGTAACGCTTGATTCATTCGCGGGGACGATCAAATCGTCGTTTCCCGATGACCGCCTGACCTGGCAGAAGTCGGTCGCCACGTTTCATCCGGACTCGGCCGAGGAAGCGGCCCGGCTGTTCGAACTGGCGAATCAGCACCGGCAGGCGTTGTTTATCACCGGTTTCGGCAATAATATCGACCCGTCCGGGGAACCGTTCGAGCAGATGCTCTCGGTGCGCACCGACCGGCTCAATGACCTGATCGATGTCCAGCAGGAGGACTTCTATGTCACGGTCGGAGCCGGGTATCCGCTCAAGGAATTGAATATTGATCTGGAACCGAGCGGCCTTTTTTGCCCGCTGGCGGATTTGCCGTATGTCGGTTCGGTCGGTGGCGCAGTGGCAATTAATCTGAGCGGCCAGCTGGCCGGTCATTCCCTACCGATGAAGCGGTATCTGATCAAGGCGGAGATTGTCACGCCGACGGGGGAGATTGTCAAACCCGGCTCGGTCTGTTTCAAGTCGGTGTCGGGATACGATGTGGTCAAGCTGTTCGCCCCGTCGTGGGGACTATTGGGATTGGTGGTGAGCGCCACGCTGAGAGTTCTGCCGCTCTCGGCACGGGCTGAATATGTCGATTTGAAAATGAACGGCATCGATCGTCGGCGATTCTTGAGCGGATTCGACGAGAACAATACCGACACCGATGCCGTGTACTCGCGCAAAATAAAGGAGAAGCTCGATCCGAACGGGATTCTTCCGATTGTGTGAAAAAGGATTTGATATGACCAGAGCGAATGAGCATTCGACCGTCGCCGTGCTGGGCGCGACTCCCAAAGAAGACCGGTACGCGTTCAAGGCCGTCAAAATGCTGTTGGATCACGGGCACACACCGATTCCGGTTCATCCGGCGGGGCAGGAAGTACTGGGGATCAAGGGTTTGAAATCACTCGACGAGATCACTCAGCCGGTTGATACACTGACCATGTACGTCGGTTCGCAGATATCCGACGGCGAGCTGGACCGCATCCTGAAACTTGCGCCCCGCAGGGTGATCTTCAATCCGGGGGCGGAAAACGCGTCTCTGGCCGATAAGTTGAGGGGGGCAGGAATCGAAGTGGTCTTCGCCTGTACGCTGGTGATGTTACAGACCGATCAATTTTAGATCGGTCAGTCGTTCTCCAGGTGGGCCAGCTTGTTCATCTTGGCCTTGAGCGCCAGGGCGGCCATCTCGACCAGATCTTCGACATCCATGAGCGACGTGTTGATGACCAGATCGTACTGGAGCGGGTCGTCGATGTCCGCCTTAAACAGGCGCGACACAAACTGTCGGCGCTCGTGATCGGAATGTTCGATCTGTTCGCGGGCGTCTTTGGGCGAGAGATTACGGAACTTTATCAAATTCTCAACGCGGTGCTCGATGGGGCAGACGATTCGCAAATGGAATCCGTGCCGGGGGCCTAATATGAAATTGCCGCCCCGGCCCATCAACACCACCCCGCCCAGATGCGACATCGACAACACCACATGGTAGAGGTGGCGGAAATAGTCGGCGTGATCGACCATCTGTCCCGAAAAGAACCCCTCCACCAACAACGCCAGTTCGCTCCGGTGGTGGTCGTCGAGTGATTCGACGATGCGCTTTACATATCCGGACGACGAACAGATGGCGTCGATGGCATCGCGGTGAAGCCGTTGATAGCCCAGCCGCTGGGCCAGCCGCGAACCGAAATACGATCCCCGGCTTCCCGACTGGCGGCTGATGGTGACAATTGGCATAGCCGGACGTTCCGGTTTCGAAACAGCTTCCGACGTCAGCTTCTTTTCAGTTTCCCATTTGAGGATTTGGCGATTGATGAGCGCTTCAATTGAAGTCATCGGTCATTCCTCCCTCGCGTTCACTTACAAAATATGCACCCGACAAAAATGGAGCAAGTACAATCTGTTTGGATGAGGACAGGGCGGGGTGAAGGTGAAGGTCAGGTGCGGCGCGAAGCCACGGCTTTGCGCACCAGTTCGGCGTAGCGCGCGGCCAGCGGACCCGAGGCATACCGGCCCATCGCCGAGGCCTGTCCCGCGGAAGCCAGACGCTGTCGCAACGACTGATCGCGGAGGAGGCGCAGAATACAATCGGCCAGCTCAGCCGGATTGTCGGGCGGGGCGAGAAGGCCGGTTTCGCCGTCGGTAATGATGTCGATGATCCCGCCCGATCGCACACCCACCACCGCCGCGCCGCACAGCATCGCCTCGGACAACGCCAGCCCGAATCCTTCATTGACGGAATTGAGAACCACGACAGCGGCGATGTTATATATCCGGGCAAGGTCGCTTTGGGCCACCGGCGCATTGATGCGCACCGCTCCGGTCAGATCGTCATTCCTGATCTGATCCGAAACTTGGGCCTGCAAGGGTCCTGCACCATACAGATCGAGTCGCGCGGCGGGATACGCCTCATGGACGATTTTGAAGGCGCTGACCAATTTGTCCACCCGCTTCTGGTCGGTGAAGCGGGTGACCGCGACAATCAGATGCGGGTCCCGCTGGACGGACTTGTCCGAGAAGAAGAGCCGTTCGTCATGCGGCAGGGAGAGCACCGATAGGGCAGAGGCCAGGCCGGAGTCGATGGCGGTCAGTTGATCCTTGAGAAAACTCGACACCACCGTCCAGGCCGCCAGCCGGGGAACGAGCGGCTTGAAATACGGCCAGGCAATCAGCCGATACTTGCTCAACAGTCGAATATCCGTTCCGTGCGACGATAGCAAAAGAGGTATTCGGTAATGTTTCGATAACCGTTTCAGCACGATTCCGGCTGGCACCAGCCAGTGCGCCCAGACGAGGTCGATCCGCTCCTCGGCGATGATCGTCTCGGCGGCCTTCTCGAATGAGGACAAAAACTGTCGAAAACGCCAGGCACCGCCTGGCGAACCGAGAACCATCTGGTGCATATTTCCGCGATAGGCCAGGGTCTCGTGCGCGTCATCGGCGTAGCGAAAACGGTGAACAACAATGTCGCCATCCCGTTCGCGATCAGCGATCCCGGCGTCATGGGGGGCCAGAACGTGCGGCTTAATACCGTGCGGCAGAAGCGATCCGGCCAGCAATGACAGAAAAACGCCGGACGGGTCACCCGGATAGCGGGGGTAATTGTGGGTCAAGAGGAGGACGCGAATCGGGTCAGCCATGACCGTCAGTTTACGATTGACGCCCGATCCTGAAAACATAAATATTGGCGGGGTCGACGGCTCGCGGTATCTTCAGGTCATTCTATGTCAAAGGACACCCCAACACGACTGGATTTTGCGGCGGATATCGATTTCGCCTCGATCCTGACCAACCCGATTCTGGACATTGCCGCCCGGGTCTGGGAGCCGGATAGATATGAGGCGTTTCAGGTCTGCTATCGCTCCATGCGGCGGATTGACGATCTGGTGGACGATCTCAAGGTGGCGCATGGGGCGGTCCCGTCCGATATCGCAGGAAAGGTTCGGGCCGAAATCGAGCGCTGGCTGACCATGACGCGGCGGCGTGAAACCCCCGACCCGTATCAGCAGAAGTTTCTCGAAACGATCGACCGCTTCGCAATCCCCTTGTGGCCCTGGGAACGGCTTGGCCGGGCCATGATTTACGATCTGCACCACCGCGGCTTCGCCAATTTCCGGGTGTTTCTTAGGTACGCCGAGGGAGCGGCTATCTCCCCGGCGGCCGTGTTTATGCACCTGTGCGGAGTGAGGCGGGAGGGAGATCGGTATCTCGCGCCCCGGTACGATATCCGAAGGGCCGCCCGTCCCCTGGCCATTTTCTCGTATCTGGTTCATATCGTGCGGGACTTTGAAAAAGATCAACGGGCCGGACTTGATTACTTCGCAGATGATATCATTCGACAGAGCGGACTTGACCCGGCCCTTCTGCATGAACTGGCGATCACCGGCGCCAACGATGAGCGATTGCGTCCGCTCATGCGACAATACCACCGCCTGACCGGACAGTATCAGCAATGGGCGCGGCAATCGGTTGATCGGACCCGGCCACTGATCGAGGATCGCTATCAGCTGAGCTTGGAATTGATTTACAACCTGTACAGCCAGATTTACGAGCGGTGTCATCCCGATGCCAGGGCCTTTTCAGGGGCTGTTCTGAATCCGCCGGCTGAGGAAATTAACCAGCGTGTTCAACAGACAATCTCGACCTTCAAGCCGACGGGCTGATTCCCCGTATTCGATTATGAATCAAGAGGGTACGGAAAACCTGCGCCACATGGAATCGGTCGGGAAGATAATGGCCGGCTCGGTGTAATATTCATGGAGAATAGGGACATGCACAGACGAATCCAGCGACACGATGGCAAACCTTTGAGTATAAAGAGGTAGATATGAAGCTTACAAAGATCCTCGCGGTGGCCTGTCTTCTGGCGAGTGGGGCGGCCCAAGCCGCCGACATGGCGGTCACGATTTACAATAGCGATCTGGGGGTGATCAACGAAACCCGCCAGTTGGAGTTCAAGAAGGGGATCGGCCAGTTGTCGTTCACCGATGTCCCGGCGCAGATCGACGC
>JACRAV010000383.1 GCA_016213305.1 Candidatus Zixiibacteriota bacterium
AGTCGGGCATGACAAGCGCCCCGAGGAACGATTCAGTGTTGTGCGAGTACTTGACGGCGATACCGCCGAACTAACCGGTGGCGACCGACTGAGACTGCTGGGCGTGGACACACCGGAAGCGGGGGAACCGTTGCACGACGAGGCGCGGGCGTTTCTGGCGCGAGCATCACTCAATCAGCCATGCCGCGTGGAGTACGGCACTATTCGACGGGACAAGTATGGGCGGATGCTGGGGTATCTGTATGTTGACACGATGTTTGTCAATCGGGCAATCATATCGGAAGGGTTGGGATATGTATATCTCTTCTCGGATAGTGATCTGAAGCGACCGGAGATCAAAGGGCTGATTGAGGCGCAAAGGGGGGCGATTGGGGCGCGTCGAGGGTTATGGGGATTGCCGCACCAGCCGGAGAAGTACTATGTCAATACGGCCGGATCGTTTCGTCTGCACCGGCCGAATTGCGGGGCGCTCGGGCCGCTCAAAGAGGGGCGGTATCACACGTACTCAAGTCGTGAGGATGGGATGTCGGAAGGGCTGTCTCCTTGCCGGACCTGCAAGCCGTAAGATTGGGCGCGAGGGGGTGTTGCATCGGCGAAAGCAGATAGTATATTCCACTTCCAAACAGATGGAGACCCTATGAAGACACTTGCACAATTGACAGTAATACCGCTCGCCATGCTGATGATGGTGGCGACAGAATCGCTGAACGCCCAATCCGCCATCGATACCACCGACCGGTATCTGTGGCTGGAGGAACGCACCGCCGACAGCGCTCTTGACTGGGTGAAGAAGCATGACTCGGCGACGCTGGGCGAACTGAGGGCTGATCCGAATTTCGCCACTTTTCAGGCCGAGGCGCTGGCGGTGATGAACGCCAAAGATCGAATCCCCGCCGGGTCGCTGATGGGGGGGTATGTCTATAATTTCTGGCAGGATGCCGACCATGTCCGGGGTCTGTACCGGCGGGCGACGCTGGATGAATACGCCAAACCGAATCCGAAATGGGAAACCATTCTGGACATTGACAGCATCAACAAGGCCGAAGGGAAAAGCTGGGTCTTCAAGGGGGCCAATCTGTTTCCGCCTGAGTACCAACGCGCTCTGGTGACGTTGTCCGATGGCGGCAAAGACGCGGCGTATGTTCGGGAGTTTGATCTCACGAGCAGGACGTTTGTGGTCGACGGATTCTCGCTTCCCGAGGCCAAGAGTTCGGTCGCATGGTACGACAGGAACACGGTCCTTGTGGGAACGGATTTCGGGCCAAATTCGCTGACCAGTTCCGGGTATCCGAGAATTGTCAAGATGTGGCACCGGGGAACGTCCCTTTCCGACGCCCGGACAATTCTGGAAGGCGAAAACTCCGATGTCAGCGTTCATGGGTCGGTCGATTTCCGGCCGGAGGGGAATGTTTTCAGATTGTCACGGGGCCCGTCGTTCTGGGAGTCGATCAGTTGGATAGTAGGCGCTGACTCGCAACGGACCGAAATTCCGCTCCCGAAAGACGCCGCGATACACGCGTTCTTCAAGGGATATCTTATCGCCACGTTATATTCGGACTGGCTCGGATTTTCCGAAGGATCGATCATCTCCGTAAAGATGGCTGACCTGAAGTCCTCGGACCTTGCGTCAAAGGTGGAACTGCTGTACAAGCCGGATGATAAGAGCACGGTGACGGGGGTGGCGTCGACGAAGGATTACCTGCTGGTCAGCATCCTGAGAAACGTGAAAGGCAGAATTCTCCATCTGGGCCTGCAGGAGTCGTCCGGCCTATCGATGTGGACGACCGGCGAACTGAATCTGCCGGAATATGGCACGCTGTCGGTGGTCAGCGCCGACGACTACAGCAATGCCTTCATGGTCTCGTTCGAGGATTTTCTCACGCCGAGCAAGCTCTATTTCATGGACGGTCCGTCGGCGGCGCCGCGGGAGATCAAGTCCCGCACCGCGATGTTCGAGGCGAAGGACCTGGTTATCAGTCAGGGTGAGGCCCGGAGTGTCGACGGCGTGATGATTCCGTACTTCATGGTGTCCCGGAAAGACATTCGGCAGGACGGCAAGAATCCGACCCTGCTGTATGGGTATGGGGGGTTTCGCTCCGCCATGACACCTTTTTATTCAGGGACAGTGGGAAAACTGTGGCTGGAACGCGGCGGGGTATTTGTGATCGCAAATATCAGAGGAGGGGATGAGTTTGGGCCGCGGTGGCACAAGGCGGCGCTCCTTAAGAACCGACAGAAGTGTTTTGATGATTTCATCGCCGTCGCACAGGATCTGATAAGTCGCAAGATCACGTCACCCCGGCATCTGGGGATAGAGGGAGGGAGCAACGGGGGACTTCTGGTCGGCGCGACCTTTACCCAGCGTCCCGATCTGTTCAATGCGGTGGTGTGCCAGGTGCCATTATTGGATATGCTTCGCTACACGAAACTTCCGCCGGGAGCGTCATGGATCGGGGAATACGGCGACCCGGATTCGGCGGATATGCGGGCATATATTGCCACCTACTCCCCATATCAGAATATAAAAGCGGGCGTGAAATATCCGAAGGTGCTGTTTGTGACTTCGACCCGCGATGATCGGGTGCATCCGGGCCACGCGCGCAAGACCGCGGCGAAGATGGAAGGGTTGGGCAACCGCATCTATTACTTTGAGGAGACCGAGGGGGGACATGCGGCATCGGCGGACAACGTTCAGAGAGCCAAACGGGTGGCGATGGAATATACGTATTTGTGGAAGATGCTGGCGAGATGATGCGTTGATCTCGGCGGTTGAATTGCCCCGACCGATTACGGACAGGTCAAGGGAGTGCCGGTGAGAAACAAGAAGTTGATCAAGGCGCTCAGGTCGGAGATATCCACGCCCCCATCCGGCGAACCGTCAACATTGCCGGCCCGCTTGCAGGACAACGGTGTCATGTTGATGAAAAGAAAGTCGATCAGCCGGCTCAGGTCCGAGATATCGACACTCCCGTCGTAAGAACCATCGACATTACCGCACACGCAGGCGGATCCGGAGACATAGGCGGAGACCGTCAGATGACGCCTGAGTGCTCCGAGCGGGCCAGAGCCGGTGACGGTGATGTTATACCGATGCAGACCCGAATCCGGGCTAGGGATCAATTTACCGTAGACGCCGTCGTTGGACGAACTGTCGCCGCTTGATCCATTATCCAATAAGGTGAATGGGGCGCCGAAGGTGCTGTCATTGTAGATCGGGGTCGCGGAAACAGTCAGGCCGGTGACGCGGGTGGCGCCGGCTTTGGCGGTCACCATCAACTTCAGCGTATCGGTGGAGAGGGGATACACGAGATTTTGCCATTTGTTAATTTTGACGGTATTGTCAACGGCTTCGACCAGCGAAAAGGCGACCGGCGACGAGGAACCGGAGGCATTGACAGTCCACTGCCAGGTTCCGGCGGCGGCGGATGCGATATAGAAGCCGCGAATGCCGAGCGAGTCGGTCACCCAGATAACGCTGGAATCGGGAAGGGTGCTGGTCGAATCGTAGGTCACACTCGACGGCGAGGTGAGCGTGAACCGCACGGCCGGGCTGGTGGCGAACAGAAGGATGGTCATACCGGCGTTTGACTCGACGGAGAAGGAGCCGCCGGTGACGGCTCCGGCGGAGATTGTGGAATCAAACTGATACCCGATCTGTGGCTGGACCGGCACGACGTTGCCATACGGAACGGGGGCGGAACCCTGCATGATCGGTTTGATATAATTCGTATAGGTCAGATTGTCGGTGGGCAATTGCTCGTAACAAGCGTTGACGCCGAAGGATTTGTTGTAGCGATCCAGCCCTCCGTTGCCCTGGCCGGCGACGCTGGAAGCCGGAACGAGGCCGTCATTGGCGCAGTCGAGAAACCGGGCGGCCAGTTTGCGCCAACCGCCGCAACCGGGTAGGATGCTTCCGCCCGATGAACAGCCGCCGGCACCCCAGATGGCGTAATAATTGACACCTATAGCGTCACCGAAGAAACTGTTGAACAGGAGCATTCGGCGAGAGTGAATTTCACGGGTGGCCGGACCGGAACAGGCATACAATCTGGTCTTGTCGCCAATGATGCCCAGGCCGTCGTTGGGCGTGCCGAGCATGATGACGCGCGATGTGCTCACCGGAGTCCAGTCGTCGGTGCCGGTCGGACTCAGGTAGCGCCGAACCACCAGACCACCGGTGCCGTGGCCGATAAAATCGTATTGCCGGACACGGGTCTTGATGTTCGCGGGCAAGGCATTGAACTTGTTCTCGACGAATGAGGATAGTTGCTGGGCGCTTCCCCGGAAGAGGTACTGAGGGGAGGACAGGAAGAGCGAGTCGGCGGATGCGCCGCAGGCATCGAGTGCCACCGGCCAGACGTAGCTATACCCATCCGCCTGAAGCGAGGCCTTCATAGTGTTCCAGACGGTCGAGTCCGAAGCCAAGCCATGCGCCAAAACAACCGGGGTGATTGGAAGCCAGACCTCGTAGGTCACGGCAACGGTCTGGGGGCTGTTCTCGGCATTGGGGCTGGAGATGGTAATGGTTCCGGTGTACGTTCCCGGCGGCAAGTTCGTGGTGGTGATGCTCACGGTAATCGTTCGGGAGTTGGTCTGACCGGAATCGTGGCTGAGAATAATCCAGGGCTGGTTGTCGGTGGCGTACCACTTGAGGGTCTGAGACAACATCTTGCCGTTGGTGATGGTGAATGTTTTTGAAGCCGGTGTGGCTTTGTCCGTTTCGGCGTCGAAGGCGAGACTGGTCGGTGAGAGTTGAATCTGCGCGAGTGAGGCGGCATCGGACAACTTAATTGCGAAGGCGTCATACCCGCCGTTGAAAGTTGTGTCCTGCGCACTGACGAGGTGGAATCCGGGAGAAAGGGTCAGCCCGGTCACACACGCGTTGCCGAATTTGTCGAGGCCGATCGCTTTGCCGGCGTCGTCGTCGGTGCCACCGATGAAGGTGCTGTAATTGAGAGAGTTTCCGCCGGACGAGACTTTTGTGACAAAGGCATCGGCGCCGCCGCCGTACATAGGGGAGACCGGCGCACTCATTGGAAAATTGGCCGAATTGGTGAGACCGGTGATCA
>JACRAV010000384.1 GCA_016213305.1 Candidatus Zixiibacteriota bacterium
CCTTTATGGAAGTCCGGGCGACGCTATTAGCGTACGACAAAGGTATCGCCAGTACAGCCACGAATACGACTCCACTTTCGAGGGGGTTATCCCCGACCTGGAGCGCCGCTACAAGCAGACCGAGTCCGATGGCGTCCGCCAGTGGATCGAAAACTACATGACCGTCTCCTCCTGCCCGACCTGCAAAGGGGCGCGGCTTCGCCCCGAGGCGCTGGCCGTGATTATTGACCGCGAGACGATCGATTCCGTGGTCGATATGTCGATTCGCAAATCGCGCGACTTTTTCAAGAAAATCACTCTCACCAAACGACAACAGACTATCGCCAAACAGATTCTCAAGGAGATCAACGAACGGCTGGGATTCTTGTGCGATGTCGGTCTGGATTATCTGACGCTTGGCCGCGCCGCCGCGACGCTTTCCGGAGGCGAGGCCCAGCGAATCCGGCTGGCCACCCAGATCGGCTCGCGACTGGTAGGGGTGTTGTACATTCTCGATGAACCCTCGATCGGTCTGCACCAGCGCGATAACCAGAAACTTCTGCGCACGCTGATTGAATTACGCGATATCGGCAACACCGTGCTGGTGGTTGAGCATGACCGGGACACAATTGAACAGGCCGACTATGTGCTCGATCTCGGTCCCGGCGCCGGGATGCACGGCGGACAGATCGTGGCCAGCGGGACGCCCGCCGAGATAAAGGCCAATCGCAAATCGCTGACCGGACAATACCTGTCAGGCACGCGGCGAATTGAAATCCCGCACAAGCGCCGTGCTCCCAATGGTAAGTGGATCAAAGTCCTCGGAGCCACCGGCAACAATCTCAAAAAGGTGGATGCCGAAATTCCGCTCGCCACTTTTGTCGCGGTGACCGGGGTCTCCGGATCGGGGAAATCATCGCTGATCAACGAAACGCTCTATCGCTTTCTGGCGAGGCATTTTTACGGCAGTAGGACCATGCCGCTGGCCCATAAGGGCGTGGAAGGACTTGAACATATCGACAAGGTGATTGATATCGACCAGTCCCCGATCGGCCGTACCCCGCGCTCGAACCCGGCGACTTATACCGGAGTGTTCACCCACATCCGCGATCTCTATGCCTCGCTC
Source organism: Candidatus Zixiibacteriota bacterium (assembly GCA_016213305.1). GTDB lineage: Bacteria > Zixibacteria > MSB-5A5 > GN15 > FEB-12 > JACRAV01. Next base: position 1,106 of record JACRAV010000384.1, read on the forward strand.
CCCGATTCGAAAGCCCGCGCCTTTGGGCCGGGACGGTTCTCGTTCAATGTCAAAGGGGGCCGGTGCGAGGCCTGCGAAGGGGACGGGATCATCAAAATCGAAATGCACTTCCTCCCCGATGTCTATATCCCCTGCGAGGTCTGCAAGGGGAAGCGGTATAATCGCGAGACCCTCTCGGTCACGTTCAAAGGGAAATCGATTGCCGATGTGCTCGACATGACGGTCGAAGAAGCGCTCGGCTTTTTCGAAAACATTCCGCGCATCAAAAAGAAACTGCTGACGCTCAGCAATGTCGGGCTTGGGTATATCCATCTCGGCCAGCAGGCGACGACTCTATCCGGCGGCGAGGCCCAGCGCGTCAAACTGGCCACCGAACTTTCCAAACAGGCAACCGGCCGGACGCTGTACATCCTCGATGAACCCACCACCGGCCTTCATTTCGAAGATATCCGCATGCTGTTGGGTGTTTTGAACGAACTAGTCGAGCGGGGGAATACAGTTGTTGTTATCGAGCACAATATGGATGTCATCAAGACGGCGGATTGGATCATCGATATTGGCCCGGAGGGGGGCGACGAAGGCGGCCGTATCATCGCGACCGGCCCGCCGGAGGAGGTGGCGCAGGTGAAGGGGTCATATACGGGGGAGTATTTGAAGAAAGAGCTGTAGTGTTGCTGTAGAATGCGCCTATTACACTTTCTCCCCGGTCTCCAATCGCTTCTGAGCTTCCTGAATAAGCCACTTTTCATTGATCGGATCAGTTACTCCCAACTTCCGCATAATATCTGCCACACAGGTTGCCGCAAATTCCGCTGCAAAGTTGACAAACGATGTGGCCAATCCTTCCAGCACGGATATCACTACAGTTCCTACATACTGGTTAGATAGTTGCCTCACACGGTTTCCGTAATCATCCCGAGTTACGACGCAAAGCCCATTTGCTGGCTTCACGCGAACTGTAAGTCGGAGTCGTTGAGAACTATCCGGGTCCAGGGCAACAAAGAGCCTACCCTGAGAGATAACTACTTCCGCCAGAAACTTGACCTGCCAACTTGGCACAAATTCCTTATTCGGCAATGTGCTAGATTCGCGCGTGAGATTCACCCCAGCAAAGACGCCACGACCATAGTCGAACTTCCAGTAGTCGAAGTGGCGACGAACGAATGTAGAATCATGTACACCAAAGATGCATGCATCTCCATACTGGGGCGACACCTCTTTCTTGTGGTGGCCAAGGAAGAATAAGAATGGCCAACCGTTATAGTCCCAGCATGCTCCCGCAAGCGCTTTTTTGCACTGTTCGATGTCGACCGGCATATCACCATTGACCCGAGAGCAAGCGCACTCTAAGTATACTGAGTTCGTCTCGATCGGACATCCGAGCCCCTCGGCTTCCTGATAGAGCTTGTCAAGTTCCGTGCCATGATCGCTCACAGCAGGCATGGACGAGTGAGACAAGTCTCTTGCGGAGCCGAGTACCTCTGCGAAGTGTGACATCAATTTGTGACTGTCGGCGAGCACACAACGCCTAATTAGCTCATTGTAATCAATTGGATCACTAATCTCTTCACATGACTTATTCTTATTGCGAAAGTACAGCGCTGCTCTTCGCAACACTGGTCGGCTCTTTGAGTCATGCTTATCCTTGACACACAGATGGGGCATAGCCCCGTGACTGGGTATCTTGATAACAATGTAAAGTCGCTGCTCAGTAGCGTCCTCGACTTTAACGATCTCCACATTGATAGATGGGCTGGCAAATTGGTTTAGCGACTGTGCGACGGAAGTCACTTCCCAACTGTGTAAATGTTCTTCTAACATTCCCGTTCGTCGACTTACGGAGGTCGATTGGCTTTCATCATAACCTACCACAATGTATCCGCCACCCCTGTTCGCAAATGCAATGATATCCTTTATGAGTTCGTACTTTGTAGATTCATCCCACTGAATGCTACGTTTGAAATCTACGTTGTCACGCTCGTAGTCTTCATAAACGAAATTGAGTAGGTCAGACCTTAGAGTCATACTTTCTGTTCTACCCCTGGTAACCCGTCAACAAGCTGCCTTGACCCAAGCGTACGGGGGTCATTACTATACATTATTGGCTGTAAATCTTGCAAGAGTCAAGAGCCAATCATATCTTTCATTATGCCCTCTCCCTACTCCCTCCCCCAGATATACGACATTGCCTTTGATTTCCGCGATGTCAAAGGCGAATGCGACTTTCTCCTGAATGTCGCACAAGAACATCTCGGCCGCCCCGTCCGCTCCGCCCTCGAACTGGCCTGCGGCCCCGGCTACCATACCCGCGAACTGGCCCGGCGCGGGATTGTCTCCCACGGCCTGGACAACTCCCCCGAGATGGTCGCCTACGCACAACAATTGGTCGCCCGCGAAAAACTCGACGCCGAAATTATTCGCGGCGATATGCGGGCTTTCGAATCGGTCGAGCCATACGATCTTTGCTATATCCTGATTGCCTCATTTGCCCACCTGCTCACCAACCGGGATATTCTCGACCATCTGAACGCGGTCGCCGACTGCTTGAACGACAACGGCCTCTATATCATCTCCACCGCCCATCCGCGCGATTTCTACGGCCCCGATTCCCCCTCCGATCACGACCCCAGCTGGACCACCAGCGGTGACGGCATCACCGTCACCACTCATTGGGGCGGCGCCAATCAGCAGTTCGATCCGCTTACCGAAATTGATGATGTCGTCATTTCCTTCACGGTGGAAACCGGCGGCCAGACGACTCGCCACGATTTCCCGGAAAGACTCCGCCGCCTGTCGTTCCAGACCTTTCAGGCGCTGGTTCAACAGAGCGGCCGGTTTGCGCTGGTCGATATGTACGGTGATTTCGATCGGGATATTAAAATCTCGAATGACCCGTCTTCTGTCAGATTCATTCCAGTTCTTCAAAAACTCCCGTAGGCGTCTTTGCCCGCCTGTCGGCGGACGGGGACGTCCGCCTTGCACAAGGACAGCGCCTTGTCCTAAAACGGCCGATCATCTGTTGTGCTACGCAGACGTCCTCGTCTGCGTCTAAGGCGGGCCGCAAAGCCATGTCCGGCCCGCTTTGCGACTTCGGCGGACGGGGACGTCCGCCTTGCACAATAACAACGTGCGCAAATAGGTCGCGTTGAGCGTAGTCGAAACGCGACATGCGAACGGGCCTGTTTCAGGCGAAGCAGTCCCTCCTCCAACTTCTCTCCGCGGCCAAACAAAAAGACGCCGCCGCTTTTGCAAGCGGCGGCGCACCGTTACCTTGTTGACCACGTGGACAGCAGTCCCGTCCAGTGAGCGGCCCCGGTCGGTTTTAATTCTTGTCGGCCTCCGTCTTTTTGTCAACCGCCAGTTTCAGCTTGGGCAGGCCCACTTCGCGGCGAAGCAAACCCACATAGTCGCCCAGCAGGCGGTATTTATTGCTCAGCGCGTCGGTGCGCGTAATGGCGTCAACCAGCATCTGCTTCGTGGTCAGCAACGTCTTGAGTTGTTCCAGGGAATCCTTGAGCGGATTGAGCGAGGAATCGACAACCGGCGATTTGGTCTCCGGCGAAGACAACTGGCTGGAAAGCTTGTGCACCTGCTCCTGCGAACGACTAATGTCCGCTTTCAGCGACTTGAGCAACTGCTTTTCACATCTGTGGGCCTGACCGTCGTCCCCGCTCAAAATAGCATCGTACCACTGGTCAACCGCCAGATTGATAGAATCGACCATCGGATTGACCGCTTTGCATTGACTGGAATCCGGTCCGGATTTCGATGTGTCGGCGACAGACAGGGTCGCCACGCCCGCCACCAGCGCTATCACCGCGAACCATGATCGACTTTTCATGCGTCTCTCCCTTGTGTTCCAGATAACATCCAGAAGAGACTATCTCAAATGGCGTGCCTCAGTTTCTAATCTGTTGGCTCAAACAAAGTTACATTTTCACCGGCGGCTGAAATCATGATGACGGATGAATTTAATATGGGATTATCCCCCCACAAAATGGCGGATTCTGCGAACCTGACTCACGGGGGGATGCGGTTACTTCTTCGGGCGGGAGTTGGCCGGCGCGGTTTTCTGCTTGTCATCCTGACGGCTTTTTTCCATCTCCACCAGTCGGACCATCTGGTATCCCCATGATGAATCGACCTTCATGAGCATCTGGAAAATGCTATCGGCCCGTTCCGGTTGCTCGGTCAATGCGCAGGTTGCGCCCAGCGAGGCCCAGGCGGCGTAAAACTGCGAATCGACTGCGATCACCTTCTCAAATTGCGCTCCGGCCGCCACGAATTTTCTCTGTTGGGCATAGAGCAGACCGAGCGCCTGAAGGCACTCCTTGTACCGCGGATTGCGACCGATCGCCAGCTTGAAATTCTTTTCGGCGTCGTCCATTTTCCCCAGATGCCTTTTCGCCACGCCCAGAAAATAGTGCAATTCAGGAGCCGATCCGCCGGCGGTTACGCATTGCTCGAAATACACCTCTGCACTGTCATACTTGCGGTCCGCCGCAAAACAGTTCCCTATTTGAAAAAGCGGAATAGGCAGGTCGGGCGACAGCGTATGTGCTCGCCTGAGGTACGGCAATGCTTTCTGGACACGACCTATTGAGAGAAGCTCCTGCCCCAGCCCGAGGGAGTACATCGCGGAGTTGGTATCAATGGCATACGCCGCCTCAAAATATCTGATCGCCTCGGCCGATTCGCCTGACTGGCTGGTGAATACCGCCAGATTGTAGCACACCTCGGCATCCTTCGGGTTGAAACGATACGCTCTGGTCAGATAGACCCGCGCCTGGGCCGTATCTCTCATTGCCGCAAACGATACTCCCAAATTTCTGAGGGCCAGGGCGTTCGTGGAATCCAGTTGCAGAGCCGCCCGAAGTAGCGGAATCGCGGCGGCATAATTACTCGTGTTAAGCGATGCGCCCGCTTTGTCCATCAGGGCTTGAAGCGAGTCCTTTTGCTTGAGCGGATCGATCTTTTGAGCGCGCACCAACCCCCCCGCCGGAACGATCAATATGAAGGTGCAGATGAGTACCCGAATCATATCTATTCTACGCGGTAGGATCGGTTTGGTCTCAGCGCCGCCGAAATTTCTGTCGTCATGGCCGGCCGGAATCAGGCCCGTACCCGTTTCTGGGCATGGTTGTTCACCATGGCAAACGACAGGTACTCAAGCTCCATGGACATGTTTTCATGGCGGATATAGACGTCATCCGGGACTTTCAAATTGACCGGCGCGAAATTGAGAATCGCCTTGATCCCGGCATTCACGATATCATCGACAATGTACTGGGCCACCGTGGCCGGGACCGCCACGATCACCACCTCGATCTTGGCGTCGGACAGCTCCTGCTGAAGGTTGCGGATATCCGAAACGACAATCCCCTTGTGGTTGGACCCGATCTTGCGCTGGTCGTTGTCGAACAACTTGACTATCTGGAACCCCTGCCGGCTGAACTCTTTATAGCTGACCAGCGCCGAACCGATATTCCCGATTCCGACCAGCGCCACCCGCCAGGTCCGGTCGATACCCAGTATGCCGGCAATCTGCGTTTTCAGCTCCTTGACCGGGTACCCCAGGCCGCGGGTACCGAAGGAACCGAAGAAAGAGAGGTCTTTGCGTACCTGGGCCGGAGTGAGTTTTTCGCGACGAGCCAGTTCCTTGGACGAAACCGTGTCGTAATTGTCCTTCTCAAGAACCGATAAGGCCCTGTAGTACAGCGACAAGCGATGAATCGTCGACTCTGAGATGCGCTTCTTACCGAGCATACAAAAAACCCTTCAGCATGTGAAAAAGGGTGCTATCTTCAAAACAGTACGGCTATGTGAAAAGCTTCACAAAAGAAGATATCGATTTCTCAAAAGCTGTCAAGAGGAAACTAACGACCCATGACCCGCTATCTTTGTTTTCCGCCCCCCATAGCTGACCGCTTCAGTCTTCATTACCCCCCGATCAACCGGGGAATATGCCCCCCCAACCGGGACAGAATCTCGTAATTGATCGTCCCGGCCCAGCTGGCCACCTGCTCGGCGCTGATCTGCTCATTCTTGTCCCGGCCGATCAGGGTTACCTCGTCGCGAAGTTTCGCCCCCGGTATGTGGGTGACATCGATCATCATCAAGTTCATGCAGATTCGCCCGCGTACCGGCGCCCGCTTCCCGCGGACCAGCACATACGCCTGATTGGACAGCGCCCGTGCATACCCGTCGTAGTACCCGATCGGCAGGACGGCCAGCCGGGTGGGGGTGGTGGTGCGGTAGGTACATCCGTACCCGACAAAGGCACCCGCCGGCAGATCCTTGATCTGAGTGATTCTTGTCTTCCAGCTCAGGACCGGCGCGAACAATTCGTTATGCCCGCCCGACATGAGAAAGCTGACGTACGTTTCCTTCGATGGCCAGTGGCCATAAAGCGAAATCCCCGGCCGGACCAGATCAAACCGCGTCTTGTCGAACAGGATCATCGCCGCGGATGAGGCCGTGTGCCGCACTTTCGGCGCAATGCCAAGTTTGCGCATCCGATTGCTGAGCGTGACAAATTGA
>JACRAV010000385.1 GCA_016213305.1 Candidatus Zixiibacteriota bacterium
AGGTCGTCGAGTAGGCCTTCAAACCGAAGGATAACGGCAGAGACCAGGTCGATACGTCGTACATGCGCGATTCGTCTTTCTTCTGCACATATCGCCGTTCTTCTTCGAGGAACGACACTTTCAGTTTCGGGTCGAATTCCAGAATCGCCTTGGCCAGCGCTCCCTGAACCTGTGCGGTTGACACGACATAGGTTCCGGCCGGCAGTTTAAGTCCGTTCACCTTATTGCCGGTGATATCGGTAGCCGAGCTGAGCGAGCAGTCGGCTGTCGTTTTCTGAACCTCGATTCCCTGCGCCAGCAGGGTGTGAACAAATTTGTTTTGTTTGACGACATCCTGCGCGGGCGGGAAAACAAACGCCAGCCCGCTCTTGCGGCCGTTGTCGATCACCTGTATGCGGGTATTGCGGTAGTCGCGCATAATGTCATCGCGGTGATTCGAGAGTGTGACAAGATTCGCAAATGTGGCGGTGAGTTGGTGGTGCACCGCCTCATGATACGTCAGCAGATAGTCGCCCGACTGCTTGATCATGCCGCCGCCGACTCTGGCCTGTTCGTAGAGAATGCCGATCGATCCGGAGAACGACGGCCAGAAGTCGCCGTACCCGGGGTACCAGGCCTCGAACCACTCGCCCGAGTAGTGGGGCCACCCCTGCTGATCGAACGCCGCTCCCTGCTCCTGCCCGAAAGTCTTCCACCATTTCCGCACCGATTCCGGAATGTTGTAATTCACAGGTTCGCGCGGCGGGTTGGTGAGGAAGGTACCGTCGGCTTCCAGTTCGTGGGCATCGACCACCAATTGCGGGTGCCAGTCCAGGATGGTCTTCAGGCGGCTTTCGGTCTCCGGCTGGGTGGCCAGCGCCCAGTCGCGATTCATGTCGAACCAGTAATGGTTGCCGCGGCCCCAGGGCCAGTGGCCGCGATGTTCCAGCGCCTCCATGTTGTAGTTCGGGACCGATCCGCGATAGGTCTCAAGCATCGACAAATACCGCTCGCGGCCGTCAGGGTTCTGGCTGGGGTCGATGATAATCACCAGTCGTTCCAACATATGGTCGGCGGAGAGTTCTTGCGAAGCCGCCAGCTCGTAGATCGCCGCCAGAGCGGCATCGACGCCCGAGCACTCGTCGCCGTGAATACTGTACGCCATCCAGGCCACCGCCGGCAATTTGCCGATCAAGGCCTCGGCGTCGCGCGGGGCGGTCTTCGGATCGGCGAAAGCGGCCATGTCGGCGCGGATTTTATCCAGATTGCGAATATTTTCCTCAGATGAGATGAAGACATTATAAAGCTTGCGTCCTTCGTGGGTCGTTCCATGAGTTTCGATCTTAACCCTCGGCGACTTCCCGTCAAGCGCCTTGAGGTACGCTTCGAGTTCATGGTACCTCAACGGCCACTCGCCCAGCGGCCGCAGAAGGAAGTCATTCGGTTTGGGAACGGCCTGATCGTACTTTCCACCGGGGAAGAGCGGTGTCGTATCAACCGGCACCGAGGCCGAATACGATGGATCGTACGCTCGGACCGACACCGCGCCACTCAGGACGATCAGGATCATTGCAAGAACCGGCAGGAGACGCCGCATGTGTACCTCACTTGGGCAACAGGTTTCGGGTAATGTAACAGGGGGATGTCACACCCGTCAATACGCCGAAAGGCGCCGGCAGGTTGCGGGTCGGCTCAGAACCGCACGGTGAGCATGGCCGTCGCCCCGCCGCGCGGGTCGGGGCAGAGGTCAAAACTAAACTTATCGTTGCGCGGATTGGACGGCGAGCCGGACAGATGGGCGTCAACATAGGCGTCGAACATCGAAACAAACGTCGTCAGCCCGAAAAACCAGATAAACTTGTTTCGCTTGTCGCGTTCGCTTCCGTACACGCCGTAAATGCTCAGCCGGGTCAAAGAGTCGGTCGCGGCCTCGTACTGGACCCGATAAGTATGGGCCGACTGGCCATGCTCGATGGCCTTGAGCGCAAACCAGCTCTCAAGTCCGATGAACACACCGGCCTTGATGATCTTCCTGTTGCCAAGCTGTCCCAACCCCGGCACGAACATCGATTTGAACAGCGCCACCGTCGGCGTCTGGATCAGATGCTTTTCAAGGTTGGCCGCGTTGGTGACATTTTCGGCCGGTCGCTGTTGCATCTGCGGCACATAGATGATCGTGTCACTCTTGCGGGACGAATCCGTTGGGGCTTCCTGTCCGTAGCAAACAGTCCCAAATAATCCCGGCAGGGCAAAGAGCATTGCCGCAAGGGCCGCTTTCATGGGTATCTATCCCAACAACATCAACTGTTTTGCGTTGAGCGACAATTCGAGCGAGTTGGTCTGCAATTTAACCAGCTCGCCATCGACATACAACGTCCGCCCGTGAGTCGGCTGACAGAGCACGGTGTGTCCCCTGTACAGGGAGATTTCTTTGCCGTACAGATACTTTCCGCTGTAAATCTGCCTGACATACGCGGAGTACTGCCCGCCGGGGGGCTGTTGATCGCACACCACTTCCAAAAGCCCGTCGTCGCAAACCGAAGCCGGTGAGAAGGACAGCCCGACCGCATGGGACAACAGGTGGATATTCAGGATCACCGGCGAGAAATCAAATTTCACGGCATCGACTTTCAGGAGGGTCTTGTGGGCGGTGACTTTAGCCGCCGCCCCGGAAGCCAGCCGTGCCCAGCCGATCCCAAAGACCGGTGTCCGTTTTCCCTCCAGCGCCGCCGCCAGTTCCGGAACAAGTCCCAGACCAACCGAACAGAAGAACGGCCGATCCCCCACCATGCCGACATCGAGCTTGCGATAATTCCCTTCCAGAATTTTGGCCACCACGACCGACGGTTTGATACTCGCGTACACTGATTTGGCGACATTGTTGAATCGTCCCGTCGGCACCAGCCCGACCGGAAGATCGGCCTCGAGCGCCGCCCGGGCGACCAGATTGAATGTCCCATCGCCGCCCACCGCGATCAAACCGGTAATCTTGCCGAATTGCGCCTCGTGCGGGGGCGTTTCCCCCTTCACCTGTCCGGCGAGAATCATCGCCTGCTGAAGCATGGTTGTCGGGGAATCCGGTTCGACAAGCGTATAGAACCCGCCCCCCGCCTTGATTCCCTTAAGGATCAAATCCACAATCGGTCGGGAATACCCGGTCGCTTTGGTGTTGACCAGCACTCCCCAGTGGCGAGCGTTCGTTTTCTGATGCCGTCGTCGGTGCATGAGAACCAGTATAACGAATCCGGGCGAATGTCTCAACCGTTAAGCTGAGGTCATTTGAGCCGGTCGGGCCGTCCCTGTTGAAACTTGTTTGCCCCGGTCCCTTCCGGTATATTTTGCCCGCATGTCCTCTGCCACCGTTGATGACCCGACTCGCCGACTGATGGCGCGGTATCTGCCCTTTATCGCGCTCTTGATTGTCTATGCCCCGGCACTGTATGGCCTGGTGGTCGATTGGGCGCAGGACTCCAATTATTCGCACGGGTTTCTCATTCCGCTGGTGACTGGCTGGTTGCTCTGGCAAAAACGCGCCACTCTGAAAGCCGCCCCTCTGACCACCGACGGGTTCGGACTGGCGATTGTCACTGTTGCCGGACTGATGTTTGTTCTGGGGAACGCCGGCGCCGAGTATTTCACCATGCGCCTGTCGTTCGTGGCGGCCCTGTTCGGACTGACCCTCTATCTCTTCGGACGGACGGTCGTCAAGCTCGTCTGGTTCGAACTGGCCTTTCTCTGCTTCATGATCCCCATTCCGTATGTCGTGTACTATGCGCTGACTTTTCCGATGCAACTGCTGGCCTCCAAAATCACCGCCGGCATTTTGAGCGGGGTCGGCATGGCTGTTTATCGGCAGGGGAATATCCTGCATCTGCCCGGAGGATCGTCGCTCGAAGTTGCCGAGGCCTGCTCCGGTATGCGGTCGCTGGTCTCGCTCCTGGCGCTGGGCGCCCTGTACGCTCAATTGACGCAGAATCGCTTTTCCGCCAAAGTGATCCTGTTTCTCTCAACGGTGCCGATCGCCGTGGTCGCCAATGTCTTCCGCGTCTTTGTTACCGCTTTGCTGGTCACCACGGTGTCCCCTGAAGCCACCTCCGAACCGATGCATACGATCATGGGAATGTCGGTGTTTGTGGTGTCATTCGTCTTGCTGTTCATCTTCGGAGCCATTCTCAAGCAGGTATGTAAATGAAACGTCCGGCCGTCATTGCCACCATCGTCATTGTCGTCTTTGGCTTGTGCGGCGGGGTGTTTCGTTTCGTTCAAATCAAGCCCGACCGCCCGGCCGCATTCTCTGAAATCCCGCTGTCAGCCGGGGGGTACACCGGCGCCGAACACTTTTTCGACAGCGTCAGCTACGAAGTACTGAAAGCCGACACCTCCACGCTCCGTCTGTACACCGGTCCGGACGGGAAGGACTGCTGGCTGTTTGTCGCCTACTTTGCCTCGCAGAAATACGGCAGTCAGATCCATTCCCCCAAGCACTGTCTCCCCGGATCGGGATGGCGGATCGAAACCAACCAACCCTACACTATGAATCTTTCTTCCGGCGTTATCAAGGAGATGAACCGGCTGGTGATTGCCGACCCCACTTCCCGCCAGCTCATGCTGTACTGGTTCGAGACCCGGGGCGGATCGCTCCACAACGAGTTCGCATTGAAATGGGATCTGGTGAAGAACGCCATGCTCTTGCGGCCGACCGATGCCGCCTTTGTCCGACTGAATATCACGCTTGAACCGAATGAATCGGCCGAAAGTGCCACCCGACGGGCGCTCGACTTTCTGAATGTATTCTATCAACCGGTCGAGCACGCTCTGCCGTTCTCGTCATAGTGGTTCCATGAAGGAGAGGGATTGACAGTGCTCAAGAATCTTGTCCGGCTCGCCCGCCCAGCGCAATGGCTCAAGAATCTCTTTGTGCTGGCCCCGCTTATTTTCGCCGGTGAGGCCCGGAGTGCCCACGCTGTCGAGTTTGCTCTTCTGGGTATGGCCGTCTTCTGTCTTCTCTCGTCAGCCGTGTACGCGCTCAATGATCTGGTAGATCGTAAGCAGGACCGCCTGCACCCGCTCAAGAAGAATCGGCCGCTGGCTTCGGGGGCGCTCAATGCCGGCCAGGCCGCCGGAATGATCGCCTTTCTCACCGTGGCCGGTCTGGGGGCGGCCTGGGTTCTCGGAGCGCAGTTCTTTGTCGTCTCCATCATCTTTCTCGGACTGAACCTGCTCTATTCGCTCCTGCTTAAGAATCTGGTGATCCTCGACGCTATGGGTGTGGCCCTCTCGTTTGTCCTGCGCGCCTATGCCGGCGCGGTGGTGATCGGCGTGCCGGTGTCCAAATGGCTTCTGATCAACACTCTTCTGCTCGCCCTGTTTCTGGCTTTCGGAAAACGGCGTCACGAACTGGTGGAGCTAGATTCCGGCGCCATCGCCCATCGGACAATTCTCATCCGCTACTCCCCCTATATCTTGGAT
>JACRAV010000386.1 GCA_016213305.1 Candidatus Zixiibacteriota bacterium
ATAGGAAGTTGAATCGAATATTCGTCCTGAATCCACAGAACAGATCAGCGGGTGTAAGAGCGACGTGTCGACATAGCGGGCGCCAAAGTAACCCGCCATGAAAGCAGAATCGAGAGCCGACATGTCGGCGGCGCCCGACGAAGTAATGAGCATCAGCGATACGCCATTCGTCATCGCCAATCTCATTGACGACATTCGCGCGGCATCGATGGCACCAACTATCGAATCTCCGGTAAACCAAAAGACCGACGAATACCCGCGAAGAATCGATGCGGACGGGACACCCTGCAGTGCGACATTCCAGACGATATGCGGAACGCGAAGACGAGTCAGGGAGGATGTGTAGACCTGATCAAAGGTTGCCCCGCGATCGTCATCGACTACCAGCGCCTGGGGAGCGCCGAGCGATATCTCAAACGGAAATCGCTTGCGATAACGCCGGCCGCCTGCAACCGCCGGAAGGGAATCACTGGCAATCTCAAGCCAGACGGTGTCAATCGTGGAGACGATATCATCCCGAATCCGAAAGGTTACCGGACTTTCAGGTACGATAATGGATGTGTCTGAATCAGCCGGCTGAGCAAGTCGGGTGGTGCCGGGTGATATGAGCGATGTATTTCCCGATATTGAAAACCGATAGCTATACCCCTTTCGCATCAGATTCCGAAAACCTGCTGACAACGAAATCGACTCCCCCGCAGAAAATATTCCGTCGCCATCTCCTCCCGGAGACCTGTCTGAGAAGAGTGCCGGAACCAGCGGATCGGCAACAAACCAGGGGTGCGAGGGGGAGATGTCAAGATTCGCGTGCATCACCGAATCGACAGCGCTTATCTCCTCGACCGCAATGCCTGTCTTGATACCGTCATTCGTGAGCGAAGAAGGCACACTGTAGGAGAAGAATTCCGTACTTGTGCCTGAATGCCACGGGTCGCCTCCATCCCCGCGATTGGCAATGCCGAAGGCCAAGTCGTTCCGTCCGTCGGCCTGCTCCAGCGCCACAAAGTAGCGGAAATTATCTCGATTCTCGGTTGGTGCTGAGAGATCAACATGGTAGATGAGAAGTCCCGGCGATGGCAGTCCGACATCGAAGCCGGTTAGGCGCCGGTTTTCGACCAAGAAATACTCATAGGGGCCGCAGGCAGTATTCTGAAGTTTGTATACGACCGGATTGTGCTCGACTTCGGGAATGACTGCCTGATACATGTTTTGGGTTACGACAAAGGGGGTGACAAATCCAAGCTCGACTTTGCAGTATGCATCCAAATGGGCCGGGGCGCGTGAATTACCGTTATAACTGCCGGAGGCCATCAGGCTCCAGCGACCAAGCCCCTGCGATGATGCCGGACTGCCGTCGATATCATAGAGGTCGGGCAGACCCAGGAAGTGGCCGAACTCGTGGCAAAAAACCCCTATCGACGACAACTGACCGGTTGAGCCATCTTCTTCAGGGTTCATCGTATATGCGGAGACGACAACACCGTCAAGGGTCACCGACGGTGAGACAGTCCATTTGTGCGACCAGATGCCATATCCGCCGGCCTCGGCGCCGGCGCCGGCGTGAATGAGAATGAGGCCGTCGCACTTTCCATCGCCATCATGGTCATACAGGGAGAAATCAACCCCGGCCGCCTCGGCGACAATGGCGGCGTCGTAGGCAAGATAGCGTCCGCGTGTTAGTCCGTCGTCTCCCCCCTCGTACCAGGCATAGGTGCGCGGCATCCTCAGCCAGCCCACGATATCTCCTTGAATCAGAAGATGGCCGTAGGAGTTTTCGAGGTAGTAGTCGGTCATTGAGCCGGTAGCATTGACAATCGAATCGGAATCACGATTCGAGAAGAGGATGGAATCGAAATCCTTGGCAGTACCAAAGGCTCCCTGCCCCGAGGCAGGCCAGTCGGAGAAATCTATCAGAAGGACAAGGGTGCGAATGGTGTCAACTGTGCTTCTTTCGGCGCTCAGCGAAAGGCCGTCAGCAGATAAACGCTTATATACAGCCTGTTCGGCCGAGCAGCCGCCCAGCTCTTTGAAGGACTTGAGGTGCCCAAGTTTCCGCTCCAGAGTCCCGGACTCTCTCCATCGCGCAATGGCCTCTTCTGAGGGGGCAACAGCAAATGCCTCCAGGGCTGGATCTCATGGTTGGCGTACACAGAGACCCGCAATTTGGCCCAGTCCTCGTATTCGGTACCGGCGGACAATATGTGGAAATTTATAAAGACATCAAGCGCATCCTGCTTCCCGCCACCATTGATGAAATAGCCATCATGGTTTTCAAAACCCACGCCGGACAGATTCTCCGCGAACTCGTGAATCGCGCGC
>JACRAV010000038.1 GCA_016213305.1 Candidatus Zixiibacteriota bacterium
CGATGCTTTTGCGCCGTGAACGATACGACCGCCATGTCGTCATGGCCGGACCGGCGATCTACCCGCCCAACAGCGGCGACGAAGAAAAGGATATCGTCTTCATGACCGAGGCGTACACCCGGTTCTTCGAGGAATGTATCCGGAAATATCCGGATCAGTGGCTGTGGACTCACCGCCGGTGGAAACTGGACTGATGACCGGAAAGGTATCCGACCTGTGGGATTAAAAGTACTGGTCCGCACCCCGAATCATCTGGGCGACTGCGTGATGGCGCTCCCGATGATCAGCGAGGCGCGCGAGGCGTACCCCGGCGCCACGGTCACCGTGCTGACGCCCGAATCGCTGGCTGATTTGTTTGTCGGGAATCCGGGGATCGACGATCTCTGGACGATCCCGACCCGCCACGTTCACGGACTGATCGGCATGATGAAAGTCAAAGAAATCATCGCGCGCGGCGCTTTTGATGTAGGATACATCCTGCCCCCCTCATTCGGCGCGGCCTCGTCGTTCAAGTTGGCCGGCGTGAAAGAGCGAATCGGGTATATCGCCGATGGTCGCCGTTTGTTGCTGACCAAACCGTTGCCTCTGCCGGAGCCGCTCAACTCGCATCACCGGTCGGTGGTATATTTCGATCTGTTGCGCCGTGGCGCAGGGGTCGGCTTCGAATATGCCTCACCGAAATTGGTGGTCAACGACTCCGACCGCGATCGGGCCAATCAGATTCTCGCGGACAGCGGTCTTGGCCCGAACGACCGGTATGTGGTCATTGGCTTTCAGGCAGTGGCGGTATCGCGGCGCTGGGGAACCGAGCGATTTGCGGCGCTCGCCCAGCGGATTGTCGGCGGCTTGAATCTGAATGTGGTATTACTGGGGGCCGGCGATGACCGGAAGGCCGGCGACCAGTTGATGCTGATGAGCGGTGTCGGTTCCATCCACAATGTGGCGGGCATGACCAGCCTTCGCGAATCGGCGGCGATTCTGGCGCGGGCAGAAGCGTTTGTCGGCAATGATTCCGGCCCGGCGCATCTGGCCGCCGCTTCGGGGGCAAGGGTGATTGTATTGTCAGGCGCGGATGATCCCAGGGAGACCTCGCCGATATCAACTCGCAAAACACTGATCCGGCGCGAGCGGCTTTCGTGCATCGGGTGCGTGAAGAATGTCTGCCCGCTCAAAGGAGATGCTTTCATGCGGTGCATGAAAGAGATCAGCGTGGATGAAGTGTACGAGGCGTTGCGCGAGTCGGTGAAGGGGAGATGACTGTGATCATCCCGACCCTACTTGAACGTGAAATAGCCGAGAATAATCAAAACGATCGTGAACAACACACCCGTTAGAAACCCGTTGCGGAAAGTGTTGTATTTGGCGAAGCGGGATTTTTTCGAGTCAACCTTATTTAACTCCGACTGACAGTGCTTGCACTTGCTCGCGCCGGCGGCAATCTGCTCCTTGCAGTAAGGACAGACGGTTGTTTGTTTGGCAACACTCATGGCTCGGATCCGCTCAGGCCGGGTTTCGCCTCATCTTCCCGCTCACTCTCACGTTACCGCCCGGCTCCGGTCGATTCATCGTCGGCGGCAAAGCCGATGGTCTTGGACTGGTTGGGCATCCCCCAGATCTTGATCTCGCCGAACTGGGCCTCGAATTTCTTGAGGTTGTCCTCGAGAGCGTTGGACAGCAGTTTGGCGTGCATGGGGGTCATAATGATGCGGGCCAGAACCCGCGATTTGGGCGTGCGGGGCATGACCCGCGAAAAGTCGATCACGATTTCGGTCGGCGAATGAGTGATCATCGCCAGGTTGACATAAATTCCCTCGGCTTCTTTTTCACCCAGTTCGATGTTTATCTGTTGCGGCGGTTGGTTCATTTCCATGTCCTATCCTCGTTTACGTGTCATCGGATTTCCCTGCTTGTAGCAGGCAGACCATTGTAATATATTCGAACCCGATGTCAACTTATTTCAGGACAACGATTCGGGTCGGCGCCGGCCGGTCCGCAAAGGCGGTCGTATGCCGTTGAGCCGGACGCGGATGGAAAGCATCATGTCTCAGATCGGCCGTTCGCGCGTGCTGATCCTGGGCGATGTGATGCTCGATGAATACCTGTTCGGCTCGGTGGAGCGGATCTCGCCCGAAGCGCCGGTGCCGGTGGTCGAAATCCAGTCCGACAAACTCTTGCTGGGCGGGGCGGCCAATGTGACCGCCAATATCCGGGCACTGGACAACGAGCCGATCCTGATCGGCACGGTCGGCGACGACGACGCGGCCCAGCGCGTGCGGCGACTTCTGGCCGAAACACGGGTCAGCAGTGATCATCTGGTGGTGGACAAGTCGCGCCGGACCACGATCAAGACGCGGATCATCGCCCACAACCAGCAAGTGGTGAGAGCCGACCGCGAGGATCGCCGCGATCTGGATAGGGAAGTTGAAGAAGAAGTCTATAACCGGATTCTGAAAGTGATCGATTCGGTCCAGGCGCTGGTGTTGTCGGACTATGGCAAAGGAGTGATCACCCTGCCTCTCCTGGAGCGGGTGATTGCGCTCTGTCTCCAGAAGGGCGTGTTTGTGGCGGTCGATCCGAAAGAGACCAGGTTCTTGCACTATAAGAAGGTGTCGGTGATCACGCCCAATCACCATGAGGCCGGGTTTGCGGCCGGACGTCGGATACGCTCCGAGGAAGACCTGCTGGCGGTCGGCCAGACGCTTCTGGACAAACTGGAGGCCCGCTCGATTCTCATCACCCGCGGTCCGGAGGGGATGTCGCTCTTTCAACGTGACGCCGGGCCAACGCACATTCCCACTTTTGCCCGCGAGGTGTACGATGTCACCGGCGCCGGAGACACGGTTATTGCCGCTTTTGTCTCCGCGGTCTGCGCCGGCGCGGATCTTGTGGAGGCGGCGATTGTATCAAATGCGGCGGCGGGGTTCACGGTGCGCCAGATCGGCACCGCCACCATTACCCGCGATCAGCTCAAAGAGGAGCTGGAGCGGAACCTCGATAACGGAAACGTGAGGTCGGTGAGTGTTTCTTCGTAAAGCGATAAGCGCGATCGCGGCTGTCGGCCTGATGGCGTGTTCCGGAAGCTTCTTGCAGGCGGCCGATACCGAGCCGCTCGTTTTCAGGTTCAATCCGCCGGATTCGATCAGTTTCACGGTCGATATCCGCTCGGATCGGACGCGCTGGATTGACTCGACTGAGAGTCCGGTTGATAGTTCCGTTTCGACCGTGCGGCGGACAATTCGACGCTCCGGCTCCGGGTGGTCGATGACCAGCCGGCCGACATCAATTGTCACCACCAGCGGCGGCCGGGCGACGGACAACCCGATCAATCGTATCCTTCTGGCCGCCAAAGCCACGAGTGTATTGGACAGTAGCGGAGTAGTCACCAGCGTCAGCGGATACGACGGTATTCCACATGCGATTGATTCGCTGGCTTCCGGGCCGATGGCCGGACGACTGAAGGAAATGCTCAGCCCGACCAATCTGTCGGCCAAGGAAGAGATGGAGTGGAACGGCAAGATTCAGGGATTACACGGCAAGCCGGTCCGGATCGGGTATATTGAATACGAAAAGGCGGAGTATCCCCTGCCGGGCGGCGCCCACATTCCGTTTCTGGTGGCTATCCGGGTGGTCGATACGGTGAGGTTTAACGGCAAGCTTCACGCCGTCCTGCTGATGTCGGCCGACTCCGATCCCAACAAGATTGCCGAGCGGCTGAACCGGCCGTCCGATGAAATCGCGCTGGAGTTTCCGATAAGCGATAGCCCCGGCATGGCAATCATCAAGGGGGGATCGCGGTATATGTCGGAATCGGAAATCATTCTGGAGATAACCACGCTTCTTCCATACTCTGAAAAATCCGGTCGGGAAATCCGCCTCCGGGGGGAGCCGGGAAGCGGCCCGCAGAGAATCAGAATGGTAGAGCACGAAACCCGACAGTACAAGTATCACTGACTGCAAATCCGATCGAAGTTGATGGCACCCAAAGCACTCATACCCCTGTCAGGAATTTCGACGCTGACCGCGCGTCTCCGCCGGTCCGGACGGAAGATCGTGTTCACCAACGGTGTCTTCGACATTATCCATCGCGGCCATGTTGACTATCTGGCCAAGGCCAGATCGTTCGGCGATCTACTAATTGTCGGACTGAATACCGACGCGTCGGTACGTCGGCTGAAGGGGAAAGGACGCCCGGTCCAACCGCAATCCGACCGGGCCGCGATTCTACTGGCGCTGAGATCGGTGGACTATGTCGTGTTATTTGCAGACGACACCCCCGCCCGGCTGATTGAAAAAGTGAGACCCGATGTTCTGGTCAAAGGCGCCGACTATGCTCTGTCCGATATCGTCGGGGCGAAGTTCGTGAAATCCTACGGTGGATCGGTCAAGCGGGTGCGGCTGGTGAAAGGACGATCGACCAGCGCTCTGGTGCGTCTTTTGGGTGGGCAATCATGAAGTTCGACGATTCCAAACCTGCCGACGGCGGTTCCCGGAGAGTCTCGCCCGAATGTGATGCCCTGGCGTCGGCGGGATACTGGCCGGCGGAGGCGATGAAACTGGTGGCTGGGAAAAAATACTCGGCGGCTGTCCAACTGTGCAAGGAGCGGCTTCGCCTGGGCGACGAGAGCACGGCCGGCAGAACCGCCTACGCGCTGGCGCTTTATCGGGCCGGTCAGATCGAGGCCGCCGAAGATCTCTTCCACCAGCTTCTTGCCCGCGACCCTCATCACCTTGTGGCGCTCAAATTCCTTGGTGATATCGCATTCTCGCGGGGCGATGAGTGGGCGGCCATGTCGAATTACGAGCGGGTACTGGAAATCGACCCCGAGACATCCGGCCTGTCCAGCGATCTGCCCCAACGCGGAAGTAGCGAAACAGCCCGCACGATTACGCTGAGGCATCCCGCCGAGGAACCGTCGCTGGTGTCGCCGCCTCGTACCCACACGCGGGAACATGCTCCGCACCAGCCGTTCCTGTATTCGGAGACGATGGGCGACCTATACCTGGCCCAGGGACATGCCAGACTGGCCGCCGAGGTGTACCAACAAATATATGACGTCAACCCCAGTCCGCGTCTGGCCGAAAAGCTGGCTCAGGCGCAGGAGAAACAACGGGAAAGGGATCTACCCCATGTCCATCAAACGGATTAATGATCTCCGGGCGCAATGCCGTAAGCAGAATCTCGACGGCGTCATCGTGACGCACATGGACCATGTCCGTTACCTGACCGGTTTCACCGGAAGCAACGGCCTTCTGGCGCTGACAACCACGACCTCGGACTTTCTGACCGATTCCCGCTATACCATCCAGGCCCGGCAGGAAGTGGCCGGCGCGAAGGTCGCGACCGTCACCTCGGGGCTTCTCGACAGTCTCAAGTCCCTTGATTCGCTGGCCGGGAAGAACCGGCGATTCGGATTCAATGCCGAATACCTCACCGTCGCCAACCGGGAGAGACTACAGAAGGCGCTGGCCGAGGCGCTTCTGACCCCGGCCGACTCGCTCTTCACCGAATTGGGCTGGGTGAAAGATGCCGGGGAAATTGCCAACATCCGCAAAGCGGTGGCGATCTCCGATGAGGCCTTCCGACGGATACTCCCCCTCATCAAGCCCGGAGTCGGGGAAAATGAGCTGGCCGCTGAGATGGAATACCAGATGATCATGCTCGGATCGGACAAACCGGCCTTTGAGACGATTGTCGCCTCCGGGCCGCGATCGGCGATGCCTCACGGTGTCGCATCCAAGCGAAAGGTCAAAAACAACGAGTTTATCACCTTTGACTTCGGGGCGACGGTCAACGGGTATGTTTCGGACATGACCCGCACGGTGGTCGTGGGCAAGGCCAGCCCCCGGCACAAGAAGATCTATAACACTGTTCTCAAGGCCCAACTGGCCGGGATCCGGAAGATCCGGGCCGGGGTTATGGGTCGGGATGTGGATAAGGCCTGCCGGGACATCATAAATAAGTCCGGGTACGGCAAGACTTTCGGGCACGGGACTGGGCACGGGATCGGGTACTATATCCATGTCGGGCCGCGCCTGAGTGCGCTGTCTTCTGATAAGTTGTTGCCTAACAACGTGGTAACTGTCGAGCCGGGGATTTATGTGTCCGGGTTCGGAGGGGTTCGGATCGAGGACGACGTTTTGGTGACATCGAAGGGCGGAATAGTCCTCAATCGGGCCGAAAAAAAGTTGTTGGAGCTTTAGCCCTTTTGCCCTATAGTTTTTGACGAGGACGAGGGAATATAGAGGAGTAGACCAGTTTGCCCTGTCAGCCGACAGGGCCTTTTTCAGCTTACCCATA
>JACRAV010000387.1 GCA_016213305.1 Candidatus Zixiibacteriota bacterium
CCGGGAAGATGGAGGTCCGGACGCCGCATTCTCTTTGGAGCCGTCGGAAATGAGCCAACTGACGGCAGGGGTGGCGAAGGCGTGGGCGGCGATGGGCACGGTGAGGTATGGCGCGACCGAAAGCGAAAAGCGGTCGCTTCAATTTCGCCGTTCGTTATACGTGGTGGCGGACATCAAGGCGGGCGATCGCCTGACCAGGGACAATCTTCGAGCCATACGTCCGGGGCTTGGCTTATCTCCGAAATACTTCGACCACCTTCTCGGACAACGAGTGACTCGTAATATTGCCAGCGGTACGCCGGTCAGTTTTGAGATGATTGCGGCGGAGGGAGACTCGCGATGAAGTCGCTTCGCACGCTCATCAGTGGCGCTTTTGTCTATGGTATCGGCGACGTCATGCTGTTCGGAATCGGCTACCTGGTGATGATTCCGCTGTTGACCCACTACCTGACGCCCGAACAGTACGGCATCGTCGCAACCTTGAACATGCTAAGCGTGTTTCTGGTCGCGATTTTGCAGGTGGGCCTCCCGTCGGCCGCCTTTCGATTCTGGTATCTTCAAAAGTCAGCGGAGTCCCGCAAGTCGTACATGGCTGGTATTGGGGTGATGTCGGTGACGCTGGCGGCCGGTCTGGCGTTTGTCCTGCTTGGCTTTGGGCGGCCACTTTGGGAGGCGGCTATGCCGCATGCGTCGTTCGGTACGTTTGCACCCTACATTGTATGGGGTGCGGTTCTCCAGGTGGTCATCGGCTACAAGTCCGTGCTTCTCCGGGCACTCGATCGGTCCCGCTGGTTCATCACGCTCGACGTGCTTCAGTTCATTACCATGCTGGTGGCTGTCTGGTATCAGGTGGCGGTGCTCAGCGGCGGAGTGGAAGGTCAGATTAAGGGAGTGTTCTACACCCAGGCGGTTTTCGCAGTCATTTCGGGGAGCATAGTGTTCGGTATTTGCGGGCTTCACATGCCGCGAACGGATGTTGCCCGAAGCCTTTTCTTCGCGGTGCCGGTATTTGTCACGGGAATAGTCAGTTTGCTGGCGACGCGCTCGACGGTATTGATAGCCCAGCGATACGTCGCCGGAGCCGAGGTCGGCTTGCTGGCGCTCGGCATGCAGATCGGATACCTGCTCCAGCTTGGTGCCGGGAGCTTTGAGAAGGCGTGGCAACCGTTTTTGTACAGCCGTGATCCGGAGCGGGCCAGGATGTCGCTACGGGCGATTCTACGTCTGGCGGCGCCGGCATTCACGATAGCCGCGATGACGCTGGCGCTCTTTGCTCCTGAGATAATCCATGTGGCATCATCTCCGGACTATGCTGAGGCCTGGGGAATTGTTGGTATTGCGGCATTCGGAGCGCTGTGCGCGGCGCTGTCGTCAATCGCGAATGGCGGATTGTACTATGCGACGCGGAGCGGCGCTTCGTTGGTGGTGACTTCAACAGCCGCGGCGGCCAATCTCGTCCTCTGCTGGTTCCTGATTCCTCAATGGGGGATCGCCGGAGCGGCGATGGCCATGGCGCTGTCGGCGGTGGTGTCCCTGACCTTCATGTTCATCGCCGTGCGGAAGATTTTCGACCGCGGGCTGGGCGTCGCTCCGGTGTTCGGCACCATATGCCTGGGATTGACCCTCACAGTGATTGTTTTCAAAGTATGCAGTCTGGCGGCGGGACACCTGTGGCTGGTGTGGACGTGCAAATTGTCGGGTATTGCAATCTATGTACTGGCAATTTGGAGGCCGATGTGTTATCCTGCGTTGACGGAGTTACTACGCTCTTCGCACGACCGGGTTACGGAAGTGGAAGCGACACGGATGTTGAGTACGAAGAGGACATGAGATTATATCAGCGAGCATATCGGCGACTGGCTCGGTTTCCGGGCGCCGTCGACATTTCCATAAAAGTGGCCGATCTTCTGGGCCGCCCGCCAAAGGTGGACTCCAGTTGGCGACACCTGGGGAGATGGCTGAATGCGATTGATGAAGGCGCCTCCCGGTCGGCATCGATGGATCACCCCGGTTCATTGCCTATCCTGTTTTTTTCAGTATATCCGCACTGGATCGACTACTCTCTGGCCATTGCCACGTTGCTGGTGGGCCGGGGTGTTTCGGTC
>JACRAV010000388.1 GCA_016213305.1 Candidatus Zixiibacteriota bacterium
TCATGGGACCGATATGTTCGGTCAGAAATCTCTGCTCGTGATCGAGGGTGTTGGCAACCGGGGCTATTTTTTCAAGCGCAAAAGCGCGGAGTTTTTCGCGATATTCTTCGTGTTTCTTTTCGATCACAATCAGTCCTTCAACAGGTCGCGCGAGATGACCATCTTCTGGGCTTCGGTTGTCCCCTCATACAGCTCGGTGATGCGGGCGTCGCGGAAATACCGTTCCACCGGATACTCCTTAATATATCCGTATCCGCCGTGAATTTGCACCGCCTCGTTGCAGATATAATTGGCCGTCTGCGAGCAGACGAGCTTGGACATCGAGGCCTCGCGATGGCACGGCTTCTTCTGGTCCTTGAGCCAGGCGGCGCGATAGGCCATCAGCCGGGCGGCATCGAGTCGCGTTCCCATCTCGGCAATCTTGAACTGAATCGCCTGGAAATTGGCAATCGCCTGCCCGAACTGTTTGCGGGCCTTGGCGTACTTGATCGCTTCTTCCAGCGCGGCGCGGGCGATCCCGATCGCCTGGAACGATACGCCGATTCGTCCGCCGTTCAAAATGGTCACCGCCATGCGGAATCCGTCGCGATCACTGCCGATCATATTTTCTTTCGGCACGACCACGTCCATAAGCGAAATTTCGCGGGTGTCCGAGGCCTTAATACCGCACTTCTGCTCCGGCTTGCCCAGTTCCAGCCCCTTGGTGCCGCGTTCGACCACGAAACAAGAAATGCCGTTGCGCCCTTCTTCGGGGTGCGTCTTCGCAAAAACAATGAACACACCGGCGTACATGGCGCTGGTCACGAAACTCTTGGTGCCGTTGAGCACATAGTGATCGCCCTTGTCCACCGCCACGGTCGAAAGCGCCGCCACGTCGGTGCCCGCATTCGGTTCGGTGATACAGTACGATCCGATCAATTCACCGGCGGCCATTCTCGGCAGATATTTCTTTTTCAGCGCTTCACAGGCGAAAAGGGTCAGGATATCGCAGGTGAGCGAGTTATGAACCGACAGCATGATGCCGAACCCGGCGCAGGCGGCGGAGATTTCCTCCAGCACGCCCATAAAGGAAACGGTGCTCATCCCCAGCCCGCCGTATTCCTCGGGGACGATGAACCCGAAATAGCCAAGCTCGCCGCACTCGCGAATCAGCTCCTGAGGGGTCTCCCCTTTTTCGTCCAGTTCCATGGCGATCGGGGCAATCCGTTTGCCCGCCAGATCACGCGCCATCATTTTGAATTCAAGGTCCTGCTCGCTCAGTTCAAAATCCATCTCTGTCTCCTGCTCAATCGTATTTGTAGAATCCACGGCCGGATTTTCGGCCGAGGTACCCGGCATGAACCATTTTGCGCAACAGCGGGCAGGGTCGGTATTTCGGGTCGCCCAGTTGCTCGTGCATCACTTCGAGAATCGCCAGACAGACGTCCAGCCCGATCAAATCCGCCAGCGTGAGCGGCCCCATCGGGTGCCCCATCCCCAGCTTCATGACATTGTCGATCGCCTCGACCGTTCCCACCCCTTCGACATGCGCGTATATCGCCTCGTTGATCATCGGCATCAAAATACGGTTGGCGATAAAGCCGGGATAGTCGTTCACCTCGACCGGAACTTTGCCCAGCTTCTCCGAAAGCTCTTTGATCACCGTGTACGTCTCGTCGCTGGTCGCCAGCCCACGAATGAGTTCGGTCAGTTTGACGATCGGCACCGGATTCATGAAGTGCATGCCGATCACTTTGTCCGGGCGTTTGGTCGCCGCGGCGAGCTGAGTGATCGGAAGCGACGAGGTGTTGCTCGCCAGGATCGTGTTGGGCGGACAGATTCCATCCAGCCGCCGGAAAATGTCCAGTTTCACCGGCAACTGTTCGGTGACCGCTTCAATCACCACCTGGGCGGGTTGCGCCCCTTCCAGATGTACGTTCGTGCTGATCCGCTCCACAATTTCAGTCTTGTTGAGCTTGGGGTCTTTCTTGACCAGGCGATCGAGCGAGGTGCTTATCGCGGCCAGCGCGCGGTCGGCCCGCGCCTGGTCCACCTCGATCAGGATAACTTCGAAACCATTGGCGGCGCAAACCTGCGCGACGCCGTTCCCCATCGTCCCGCCGCCGACCACGGCTATCCGTTGAATTTCAGACAATTTCATGTGCGTAATTTCCCTGACTCCAATCTTCAGACCAGTTCAATGGCGAGGGCCACCGCGTTGCCGCCGCCCAGACAGAGGGTCGCCAGACCGGTTTTCTTTTTCCGGTCGCGGAGCGCATAGATCAGCGTTGTCAGAATACGGGTGCCGCTGGCGCCGATCGGATGGCCAAGCGCCACCGCGCCGCCATGCACATTCACCCGCTCCCAGTCCCAGCCAAGACCCTTGCCGTCGGCCAGCGCCTGCGCCGAAAACGCCTCGTTGGCTTCGATCAGGTCCCAGTGGTCGATCTTGACATTCATCTTCTTCATCAGTTTCTCGATTGCGAAAATCGGCGCAAAGAACAAATCCTGAGGCGGCGTCCCCGCCGTGGTGTAATCGACTATTCTCGCCAGCGGCTTAAGCCCTTTGGCCTTAAGATACGTTTCGGAGACAATTATGGCCGCCGCGCTTCCATCGTTAAGACCGGGCGCGTTCCCCGCCGTCACCGTGCCGTCTTTCTCGAACGCCGGCCGCAACTTCGCCAACCCTTCTATCGAAATATCGGCGCGCGGGCATTCATCGACGTTGAACAATTTCGGGTCGCCCTTCTTCTGAGGAATCGAAATGTCGAAAATCTCCTCTTTGAACTTCCCCGCCTGCTGGGCCGCGATCGCCTTTTTGTGGGAGTTGAACGCGAACTGATCCTGCTCTTCGCGCGTGATGTTCGCCTTCTTGCGCGTGTATTCCGCGGCGCTCCCCATGTGATAATTGTTGAACGAATCCCACAGACCGTCGGAGATCATGATATCATCGAGCGTCTGATGCCCAAACCGGGTGCCGACCTTGGCTCCGCGAAGCACATACGGCGTGTTGGACATCGACTCCATCCCGCCGGCCAGGATCACACTTTGATCTCCCGCTTTGATCGACTGCGCCGCCAGCATCACCGCTTTGAGACCCGACCCGCAAACTTTGTTGATCGTCAGACATCCGACCTGCGGCGGCACACCGCCGTGAATCGCCGCCTGACGCGCGGGCGCCTGGCCCGATCCACCCTGCACCACCTGTCCCATGATTACTTCATCGATGTCGTTCGGATCAATCGCCGCGCGGCGAATCGCCTCTTTGATCGCCAGCGCGCCCAGTTGCGGGGCGGTCATGGTTCCGATCCCACCGTGCAATGTTCCAATCGCGCTTCGACACGCCGACACTATATATGCGGTATTCTGACTCACAGTAACCTCCGTGCATTCAACCTGTTAAAGAGCATGAACCGGTTATATACGCGAATTCCCCCGGGAATGCAATGGAATCGACCGACAACTCCCCGCTTGTTTCTATAAGTGCCGTCATCGCAACATCTTACGTAGTCGTTCCCCGCTCGGGCATGGACCACGTCATCCCCGTCATTTTGCGGTCAAATCGTGAAAGCTTTCACATGTGCAGTTTTTGCGCATTGGCCGGTAAAGTTCCCGTTGGCCGGGGCCGATACCAGTATAGTCGTGGACCGAAACACCTTTAAGGAGGTTATGCATGAAGAAGTTGTTTTTAGCGCTGATCA
>JACRAV010000382.1 GCA_016213305.1 Candidatus Zixiibacteriota bacterium
AGACCTATTACCCGGATAACGAAATCATCAGCGATGCCGCGCGGCAGGATTACGCCACATTTTTCGCGCGCGAGATCGCCCAGCGTCGGGAGCACAATTTTCCCCCGTTCGTCCGCCTGGCGAATGTCGAACTGAGCGGTAAAGTCGAAGACGACCTCTCCCGCGAGGCACAATCGCTGGCGGATCGGATAATCACCAGAGCAAAATCACACAAAGTTCCTGTTGAGGTGTTGGGACCGGCTCCCTGCCCGCATTATTTTCTCAAAGGGGTATTCCGGCGTCACCTGCTGATCAAATCCGGCGCGATGGTTCGTCTCTCCCGCATGTTTGCCGAATGGGAGGCGGAGGAACCGAAGTGGGGAGTTCCGGCGGCCATGAAGATTCGGCTTGATGTCGATCCGGTGGACATGATGTAAAAAAAAGGCCGGGCAGATACCCGGCCTTCGATCAATCTCAAGAAGTGAATTACTTCTTGTCTTCTTTCTTCCCTTTATCACCAGCCGCAGGGGCCGCTTTGCCGGCCGCGCCGGGAGCCGCTTTACCGGCGGCAGGAGCGCCCTTACCGGCCGCGGGAGCCGCGCCTTCTTTGGCCGCGCCTTCAGCGCCGGGAGCCGCTTCACCTTCGGCGACAACCGCCGCTTCGCCTTCAGCAGGCACTGCAGGCGTCTCGACCTTGATAATGGTCGGAGCCGAGATCACCACCACCGTGCGGGTGGATTCGCCCAGAATGGTCGCGTTGGGAATCACCAGCGCCCCCAGGTGAATGGAGTCGCCGATGCCCAGCTCGGACACATCGACTTCCACATGTTCCGGAATGTTGGTCGGCAGACACGAGATTTCGATCTCGCGCATCACCACTTGCATAATGCCGCCTTCGGCCTTCACACCCTTGGCGATACCGGTGAAATGAACCGGGATATTGATATGAATCGGACGGTTCATCGAGATGGCGTGAAAATCCAGATGCAGAACTCGATTGGAGACCGGATCGCGTTGGATTTCGCGCAAAATGACTTTGCTCTGTTTCCCGCCGATGGTCAGCGTGAACAGCGTGCTCTGTCCGCCGGCCTGTTTGAGAGCCGTGCGGAAAGCCCGTTCTTCGATGGTCAGCGGAGTTGGTTTTGTCTCCGGACCGTACATCACGGCCGGAATTCGGCCGGTGCCGCGAAGCTGATGGGCGGCGCCTTTGCCCCGGCCCTCTCTCTGCTCGGCGGCGAGCGATATGTCTTTCATGGCGTCTGAGTATCCTCCGATTTCTATGCTAAACGTTTCTTTACATTTCCTTGACCGGCGCGCTCTCTTCAAACAGCGACGACACCGATTGTTCTTCAAAAATCCGCCGGATCGCCTCACCCATCAGCTCCGAGCAGGTCAGCACTTCGAACTTGCCCGAGAACGGCCGGTTGGGGTGGTAGATCGAGTCGGATATAACGAACTTCTTGATGGGCGAACTTTCGATTTTCTCAAGACTTGATCCCGACAGCACCCCGTGCGTGCAGGCGGCGTAAATATCAAGCGCCCCGCGCTCTTTCAGGTAGTGGGCGGCCTGGCAGATCGAACCGCCGGTGTCCACCATGTCGTCGCGAAGCAAGACGTTCCGCCCCTCGACGTCGCCGATCAGATTCATCACTTCGGACACATTCGGCCGGGCGCGCCGCTTGTCAACAATCGCGAGATCGGCGCCCAGAGCGCTGGCGGTGCTTCGCGCCAGCTTGAGCGAACCAACATCGGGACAGACCACCACCAGATTGCTCAGACCCATTTTGCGGAAGTAGTCGTTGAAAATCCCCGCCGAATACAGGTGGTCGTGCGGCAAATCGAAAAATCCTTGAATCTGGCTGGCGTGAAGGTCCATCGTCATGATCCGGTCGGCGCCCGCGGTGGTGATCAGGTTGGCCACCAGCTTGGCCGTGATCGGCACTCGCGGTTTGTCCTTGCGGTCCTGGCGGGCATATCCGTAATACGGAATCACCGCCGTGATGCGCATCGCCGAGGCGCGCCGCGCCGCCTCGATCAGCATCAAAATCTCCAGGAGATTTTCCGCCGGCGGGTTGGTTGACTGGATGATGAACAGGTCGGCGCCGCGGATATTCTCGTTGATCTGCACGAATACTTCGGCGTCCGAAAAACGGGTCACCGTGCAGTCGGTGAGTTTTTCGCCGACGTACGCCGCGATCTTGGACGCCAGCGGCGGGTTGGAATTCCCCGTGATGAGCCGGATGTCGCTACGAATGATCATGACGCTCTGTGCGTTCCTCTCATGCAAAAACCTGTTTCGCTCCGACCGGCGTCGAGGCGAAGCAGGTCATTGCCATATTGTCCGACCGTCGTCGGACTCGTTTCCAGTTCCGGCGAGCGCGGGCGGTATCCGCGTTCGGCCGTGTCTCGCGACCAGTTGGCTGGGGCGCCAGGATTCGAACCTGGGATTGCCAGCTCCAAAGGCTGGTGTCTTACCGCTTGACGACGCCCCACGATGTCTTCAGCGTGCCGCGTGCGCCTTCAATTCTTCTTCGTACGCCTCCAACACCTTCTTTTCAAGAAGTGTCCGCATCTCCTTGTTAACGGGATGCGCCACGTCCTGATGCGTACCGTCCGGGCGTCGCCGGCTCGGCATCGAGACGAAGTATCCGGTCGTTCCCTGGATGATCTTCATCCCGCGGATCACGAAGGCGTGATCAAAGGTCACATTCGCAAATCCCTTGAGCTTCTCCTCATTCCTGAGGGTGACCCGAATCTCTGTAATCTCCACGGTCGCCTCCCCAATGCTGTGAACCACACACCGGAAGCACAACCGGCCGAACCGTGTGAACCGACCAGCCGTCCCCGGCAACGAAGCTGTCAAGCTCGGCCGGCGGGGCGAAACGATACAACCCGAACATCGTCGGGCCGGAACCGCTCATCCGCGCCAGCACGGCGCCGCTTCTCAAAAGCTCATCTTTGATCCTCGCCAATTCCGGGAAGGACCTAAGATGATTCTCCTCAAAATCGTTGCCAATGAGTTTTAACTCGGAGAAAAACTCATCAGTCGATCCACAGCGGTCTAACATAAACGGGCGCTTGGGGTTTGTCAAGCCGGTTCTGCCGAGCGATTGGTACGCCTGGCCGGTCGAAACGGCGATGGGAGGCGTCACCAGAACAACCCAGTAATCGAGCGGAAAATTGCTTGGTTGCAAAATCTCGCCCCGTCCCGAAACCAGCGACTGTCCACCACCGAAAAAGAAGGGGACATCGGAGCCGACTCCAAGGCCAATCTCCGCCATAACTTCTTGCGACATATTGAGATCATATAAGGCATCGAGCGCCACGATGGCCGCGGCGGCGTCGGCTGACCCCCCGCCCAACCCAGCGGCTATGGGAATGTTCTTTTCCAGGCGAACAAAAACACCCTCGGTTAGTCCTGTTTTTTCGGCGACTCCCCGGTATGCCCTGGCTATCAGGTTATCAGGTCCGACAGACAACGCCGGGCCGGCTGTTTTCTGAACCAATTCGATCTGGATACCCGGCTCACTGCGACGCGTGATCGTTAATCGATCGAAGAGGGCGACGGCCTGAAAGAGCGAGTAAATGTTGTGGTAACCGTCGGTACGCTTATCGAGCACCTGCAGAAACAGGTTCACCTTGGCGGGCGCGCCGATGATGAGGGAGTCGGGGCTCAATCGTTTTATGAACATGGCAGTCCGGTTTCCGGGTAACAATGTGGTTCCGCTGTTCGATTCACGTCGGGGAAGATACTACGGCCGGGAGCTTTA
>JACRAV010000392.1 GCA_016213305.1 Candidatus Zixiibacteriota bacterium
GATGCGCATGGCCGAACTCCGCGATCTGAAGGACAACCAGATTACCGTGACCTTTCTCCGCTCCGGGGAAATTTCCCGCCAGCTGGTTCAGAAGCCGGACAACCTGAACGCCATCCTTCAGTCCCTGCGCAATCATTTCAAGAGCAACCTGACGATCCGGTTCGATATCGACGCTGAACGAGACTACGCCCACGCCGAGGCCGACACGAAAAATATCACCACCATTGACGCCAACAAGCTGGTCGAATCATCGCCCCGCCTGAAAAAGCTCATGGAACTGGTGGACGGGCAGATCATCGGCGTGCGCAAAAACAACACGGGAAACAATCAATCATCGACGAAGGAGTTGGCAGATGGGTAAAGGCGACCTGGGCGGCATGATGCGTCAAGTCCAGCAGATGCAGGCCAAAATGGCCGAGATGCAACAGAAACTGGAAATGGCCACGGTCGAGGGTTCGGCCGGCGGCGGCGTGGTGAAAGTCGTCGCCAACGGCAAAAACGAAATTCTCAAGATCACCATCGACCCCGAAGTGGTGAACAAAGACGACGTGGAGATGCTTCAGGACCTGGTCCTGGCGGCGATCAATCAGGCACACGAGAAGGCGCAAGCCATGCAGGCCGAGCAGATGTCCGGTCTGACCGGCGGCCTCAACATCCCCGGCCTGAACCTTCCGTTCTAAGATGGCTATGTTTGCATCCGCAGGCACAATCGAACGACTGGTCAACGCGCTGGCCAAATTGCCGGGGGTTGGCCGAAAAACCGCCGCCCGACTGGCTTTTCATATCCTCAAAATGCCCCAGCAGGAGGCGGTCGAACTGGCCGAGGTGATTCTTGAAGTCAAAGAAAAGGTCGGCTTCTGCGCCGTCTGCAACAACATCTCCGAAACCGACCCCTGCGCCGTTTGCACTGATCCACGACGCCGCCGCGATGTCATCTGCGTCGTCGAACAAGCCATGGACGTCGCGGCGCTCGAAAAAGCCGAGGGGTTTGTGGGGCTGTTTCATGTGCTCGGCGGCCGTCTCTCGCCGCTTGACGGCATCGGCCCCGACGACCTGAAAATAAAGGAATTGCTCGACCGCCTCCGCGGCGAGGTCTCGGAGATCATTCTCGCCACCAATCCGAATGTCGAAGGCGAAGCCACGGCTACGTATCTGGCGAGACTTTTGCGCCCGATGGGTGTAAAAGTTACGCGTATCGCCCGGGGCCTCCCGGTCGGCTCCGACCTCGAATACGCCGATTCGGTCACCCTGACCCGCGCGCTCGAAGGTCGGCAGGAATACTGAGAGTTCGAACATGGCACGTAGTGGCTCGAATCGACTGGTTCTGACGGCGGTTCTCGCTCTGGCAGGACTATTCGTTGCCGCCAACATCATTCATTCATTACTGCAGAGCGACTACTGGATCTTTCAGGCCTGGAGATTCACTCCTCTCTGGTACCTGCTGGTCTGGGGGGCTGTCACCATTGCCTCGTCAATTCTGGTATGGTGCTATCACGACCGGGTGCTTTCGGCTCTTGGCACAACCCGCGTTCACCTCGCCCTCTTGATCGGCTTGATCGGAACCATCGCGATTTTCCACTACGACTCGTTTGTCTTCGGCGACGGCAACCTGCGCGTCGCCCAGATTGCCCAATCAGACACGCTTATCATTTCTCCGTGGGAGTACGGCAGTGTCGCGCTGGTAGCCGGCCTTTTCAAACTTCTAAATATGTTCGGGCTGGCGGCCAATACCGCCGGTGTCTGGGCGTGGCGACTGTACTCGTTCGGCTGTAGCGCCCTCGCGATCTGGGGAGCGCTCCGCTTCGCGCAGGCATGCACCAAAGATGCCGCGCACCGTGTCCTGGTGACCGCGGTCGTCGTTTTCACCGGCCCGTTTCTCATGTTGTGCGGGTACATCGGCGTGGAGCCGGTGATCGTTCCAACGGTTATCTGGTTCAGCGTGGCGGCATATCGACTTTCAGAAAAACGCACCATTGCGAGTTTGGGCTTGCTATGGGGCACCGTAGCCCTCGGTATGGTGATGACAATTTCATCGGCCTTCCTTCTCCCCGCCGCCGTGGGTATTACCGTTGCATCGCTCCTGCGATCCCGCAAGAACTGGCTGATCGGCGGTTTGTGCGGGCTGGCGACCATGGCCGTGGCGTTCCTCTTCCTCTATTATCGAACCGAGCAGTCAATGGCGCTGGCTCGACTCTTGGTTTTGCCGAACGGAAAACTGCCTCTGACTGCCTACACCCTCGTATCGTGGCAAAACATCATCGATAAGGCGCTGGTCTTTTTCGCCGTTATTCCCATCGGTATTGCGATTCTGGTTCTTCTCTTTCGCCGCTTGGCCGCACCCTCCGATCGCATCTTCGCCATGACCGCGATCCTCGCGCTTATCGGCGGTCGCTTAACTCATGTCGCGCTCGATCCGACCTTCGACATTGTCCTGGACCTCCCCCGCCTCACCGCCTATCTGACCCCATTCGGCGTCGCGTTCGCCTTCTATCTCGATCGACGTGCAAAGGATGGCATGATAACGCCGCGGACAATGGCCCTGATCGCGGTCCTGACGGTTTTACTCCCCCTCGCCGGCGCACCCATATTCACCAAAATCAAAATCGTCGATCCTCTGGCCGAAGCAATGGCCTTGCGGCACGACTATTACTATCGCACCACCGCCCTTGCGTTCCGCGATGCGTACTTTTACGACCGGGATTTGAACCGCGCCAATGCCTGGGAACAGAGCTTGCCGATCCGATCCCCCGATTTTCTGAATATGCGTGGATGTTACGATCTGGCCGCCGGCGGTCGAAACCGCGACGCCCTGGTATCATTGTATCGACTGGTTGGTCGCCAGCCGTACTGGGCGGAGCCGCGCGCCCTGCTCGCCACGCTTCAGCTCAAACTCGGTCAGGCCGATATGGCCCGGCCCCACGTTGACACTTGCCTGATGCTCGATCCCTACAACGTCATACATATGCAGAACCATTACCGATATTTCCAGACCCTCGGCAACTTCGACACTGCGCTCACACTGGCCGATGACGCCGGTCGATTGTACCCCCGCGACACTGATATCGCCACCGATATCATGATCATCGCTTTGCAGGCGGGTCAGACCGCCCGGGCCGACTCATTGGCGAGTGGTATGCTGGCATCTGATACCACTCATGCCTACCCACATCTGATAAGAGGCCGAATCGCCGAAAAGAACGGGCAATACGACTCAGCGGTGGTCGCTTACCGCCGCTTTCTGCGGTATGCGCCACCCGGTAATCCTGACATTGAGATAATAGGGAAACGGCTCGAAGCATTGCGAACGATGCAGCACCCCGCCGAGGGGCACTAATGCGCCTGCAGGCGCGCCACGCCGTCAAGCGCCGCGACTTTGTACGCCTCTGACAGCGTCGGGTGGTTGAACACCGTATCGAGAAAATAATCGATCGTCCCGCCGTGCGTCATCACCGCCTGACCGATGTGGATCAGCTCGGTCGCTTTGTCGCCGATGATATGCACCCCCAGCACCCGCCGCGACTGACGGTCAAAGATCAGCTTGAGCATCCCGTCATGATCATTGATAATCTGGCCGCGCGGCAATTCATAATAGCGCGCCATGCCGATTTCATAATCCTGACCCATTGACGTCAACGATTCTTCCGTCTCGCCCACAATCGACACTTCGGGAATCGTATAAATGCCGAACGGCAGGAGCATATTCAGACAACTGATATTGTCGTTCTTGAAGGCAAAAATCGCCGCCAGCCGCCCCTGATCCATCGACACCGAGGCCAGCGACGGAAACCCGATCACGTCGCCGACCGCGTAGATATTCGGCACGCTCGTCTGGTACCGCTCGTTCACTTTGATCAACCCGCGCTCATCGGTTTCGATTCCCAGTCCGTCCAGACCGATATTTTCCGTGTTGCCGCACCGTCCCGCGGCAAACAGCAGACGATCCGAGGCAATCTTGCGCCCCGATTTCGTCACCGTGACCACCTGATCTCCCTGCCGGTAAATCTCCTCCCAGGGGTCGCCCAGCACCAGATTCGTGCCATACTTGCGCATCAGATAAACGAGCGCATCCGAAATCTCCTGATCGAGGAACGACAACAGCTTCTTGCGCACATCGACAATCGTTACCTTCACCCCGATATGCGAAAATATCGAGGCATACTCGCACCCGATCACTCCCCCGCCGACAATCGTCAGACTGCGGGGCAGAATGTCCAGATCGAGAATCGTCTCGGCGTCGTAAATGAACTTGTTGTCGAACTCGACATTCGGCGGTCGATACGAATGTGTACCGGTTGAAATGATGATGGCCTCGCTGTTGAGCACCCGTGTGCTCGAATCGTCGGTGGACACCACCACCGTGTTCGGACCCGCGATCATACCCGTTCCATGAATCACGTCGATCCGGTGCCGGGAGAGGTTCTGCCCGATGACGTCGAGCTCCTGCTGAATCACCTGATCCTTGCGATACATCAACTCCTTGATGGTCAGGTAGGAACGAGAGCCGCCGACCAGGCCGTAAACGGAGCGCTGGCGAAGTCCGGCGATATAGAGTACTGTCTCGCGCAAAGTCTTTGATGGGATGGTCCCGGTATGAAGACAGACTCCGCCCAGCACTGACTGCCGCTCGATGATGGCCGTCGATTTGCGAAGCTTGGAGGCCTCGATCGCCGCCTTCTCGCCGGCCGGGCCGGACCCCAGGACAATGAGATCGTAGTCTTTATGATTAGTTGTGTTGGTCATGCTGGCGTGTTGTAATATATCTCCCCGTCAGATCGGCACAACGTGAAACACCGGCCCCCGTCGATGGCGACGCTCAGTATGGCACCATCGTGATATCGCCGCTCGCCGGCGTCGTTTTGCCGAACAGACTCCGGCGGAAACGAACAGTCACCACGTTTTGCGTCGAGTCGAAGTACCCCTCGGTACCATTGATGCTGAGAATAAATTTCCCGACCAGAGAATTCCCGGCGTAATCATACACCCCGGCCTCGTTTTGATCGACACGCACGCCGAGACGGTACCCTTCAAACGGAACTGTCCCCTGAAATTGCTCGTCGAACAACAGCGATCTCGCCGTGCCGAACTTCGGAGTCTTGTACATCAGAAAACTGGCCCGTGGCGCGCCGGTCGAATCGGCCATGACGGTAAAGCTGATCCAGTCGCCATCCAGCGCAACCGTGGCGAGACCATTGGCATAGAGCGTCTTGCCGGCCTTGGCCGCTCCGGCAACGGAGACTGCCGACTTGGCCAGACGATTTTGTGCATAGACGTCAAAATCTCTGCGGAATGCGGCCCAATCTTTGGCGCCGGCCCCCGCCACCAGAGACGCCTGGATGTCGGTGGGACGCAGTTTGGTAATGACCTCCTGCCGACTTGAGAACGACTGATAGAGTGTCCAGAACTTCTGCCGACCAAGCCGGTCCCACAGGAACGAGACCACCACCCCGGCCACCGGATACGCCAGGTCAACCTCGGAGCCGGACTCAAATCCTCTCTGCGACAGCATGGAATCCAGGGTAACGAGGGTATCGCGATGCAGGAAGGTTCCCAGATCCATCAGCGTCGCCGGCCCTTTTCCCCAGCGACCGCCAAACCGCACCGCCAGTCCCTCCCGCAGGAGGGGAAGCGTGTAGATCGGCACGGTCTTCATCTTGATGTTGGCCAGCAGATGCACCACCTCGTGGTGGTGGGGGAAATTGGCGGAGATGATGTCGTTGGACGCCAGATCCAACAGCCCCTTGGTCAGCTGGCCGGTGATCTCCATGACGGTGGAGTCACGGTCACAGTAGAAAAATTCTATCTTCTTGGCGGCCAGTTCGGCGAGATCGGCCTTGGTCAATCCGAGCGTGTCGGCGACCGCCTCAACAAATCCGTCGATCTGGTCAAAGCTCGCCTCACTCACCAGCGAGGCGACATCGGGATGGATATGAACCCGAAAGAACTTGGATTCGCGCACTTTCCAGCTGGACGCAAAAGCATCCTGCGGATAGCACAGCCAGTACCACCCCCGCTCGTTCACAACTACGTACGACTGCTGAAGCACATCGCCCTGACTCGTACTGGTGTACCGCATGCGGACAAACCGGCCGTCGGTCCCCATATTCTGGACGTTCATCACGGGGTTGGTTGTATAGCTTGAAAGTTTTTCCGCCTTGAGCACCATCGGCGAGGTGGCGTCGGGTCTTATGGGCACGCCGGGGTATTCGATTCCGAACCGCCCGGAGCGCTCGCGGCAGGCAGGCAACCACCGCTCGGTCGCGGACTCGTAATTGCCGCTGGCCACCAGATCAAGGTATTCATTCACGACATCCAGCGGGGACTGTGCCCGAACCAGGGCCGGAACGGCCAGGCCACATAGGCCGGCGGCCGCCACGATACTGAGAAATAATGACTTCTGTTTCATCGGCTTTGCATGTTCCTGAGCGGTTTCCAATATAGTCCTTTGTACACCCAAAGTCCAGTTCCGCAAAAAAAATGCCCCAGGGTCGGGGCATTTGTGCTTTTCCTTCTATCCACTAGAACAAAAACCCGACCGAGAAGCGCTGAGTCGAATTGAGTCGCCCGAAATCCTGCCAGGCATAGTCGATGCTCAGCTTGCTCTTTCTGGTCACCGGGGTCGTCAGGCCCGCGCCCACCGACATTTTTTCCTCGGCGCTGTTCAACCGGTAGCCGCCCCGCAGAAAGAACTGATTGTTGTACGCGAACTCGGCGCCGAGCGATCCCTGCTGGACATTGTCATTGGGGTTGCGCAAATCGGCGGCCAGCGTGACGGTCGATTTCGGACCAACAGGGACATCATACGCCACGCCCATCCGAAACGCCATCGGCAGACTATACGGACTGACTTTCACCGAGGCGTCGATCGAATTGGGCGTCCCTTGATTGTACTGCTCGTCGTACGGCACGATCAAGTCGGGACCGCTGAATTCAAGTTGTGGTCCCATATTCGTGATCGCCAGCCCCAGACGCAGGGTCCGGAATCCGGTCCACAGCATCGTCCCGAAATCAAGGGCGTACCCATTGGACTTCTCAAGATGTATCCGCTCGCCGATGTACCGTGCCGTTCCGCCGAAAGCGAAGCTCGATGTCAATTGCCGGGCATACGACACGCCGATCGCAAAGGAAGAAGCGGAATACTGACGGCCGGTCCCTTCCTGATTGGCGAAATCATAAATATCCTGTTTGCCCATTGACAGAACCGTGGCCGAGGCCCCGAACACCCCCACGCCTTCAAAATTCTTCGCATAGGCGAAGTAGTTCAGTTCGATGTCCATCAGGTAATTGACATTGGTGAAACTGACGGCGTTGTTCTCCACACCCACCAGACCGGCCGGATTCCAGTACATGGCGTACACATCGCTCACGGTGGCTGATCCGGCGTCGCCCATCGCCTGGTAACGCGATCCAACCCCGATCTTCAAAAATTGGGCGCCGGCTGATCCCACCTTGGTCTGCTGGCCCCAGGCCATCGACAACGGGAGCACGCTCAACAGAAGGCATATTGTCCTTTTCATTACCCTTCTCCCTCACTTAATGATGGCCAGCCGGCCCATCCGCTCGCCGTACGGCGACTCCACGTGGTACAGATAAACGCCCGATGACACCTGCCGCTGATCGCTCGACAGTATATTCCAGTCCTCGGTGCCGGTGAACCCCTCGTGGGACAGCGTGCGCACCAGGTCCCCTGCCAGCGTGTAGATCCGAATGGTGCACTTGTCGGGAAGATTAACAAACTGTATAACGGACTCGCCGTTGAGATTCTCCACCTGCGCTGAATACCGCCCGAAATACGGGTCCGGCAGAGCATGAATCTTTCTCAGATCGAACGACGCCTGAGTAGCGCTAACCCCGTCCGGAGAAAACACGAACTCATCGTTGGGACCATTGACGGGCGCCCCTTCAATCGTGAACACATCGCCCGCCGCCGGCGTGAGGGTGGCGCTAAAACGGAATCCCCAGCTGTACAGTTGCGGAAAAGCAACCGCGGTCAGGTCGGCCAGCGTGTCATACGGATAATCAACGATTATGAGGGTGTTACCCGGAACCCAGACTCCCGTCGTCCTGGTGATCGAAAACGACACCCGCTGACCGGTGGTGGTATTCCACACCTCGTACGGCACCCAGGCCCGGGGATAGGGAATCAGGTCGAACCCCTCCCAAACCGACGTCGCCAGCGAACTGTCGCCGGTGTACCGTATCTCATAGGTGGCCCGAATCTTGGCGTCACCGAAATGATCGTTCGGATCACCGGTCACAGCCGGGATGATTGGCCCCAGGAATGCGGTGATCACGAGGGTCGTGTCCGTGGCCACCGCAAAACCGGTTTGCCCGTACCCACGCGGCGACCGGTCGCCGTTGTTCACGATAATGCGAAGCCCGTCGCCGATCGGATAAAGAGCCGGATCGGCATTCTCCATCGTCTGGTTCTTCAGGACCGTATCCCCGGAAGAGTCGTTCACGAGATGCCAGAAGGTCTGGTCGGGCGTGTCGGTGAATACGACCTTGTATCGTGATGAGGTAACCAGATTCCGATCAAACACGGTCGGCGTCACCGAACCGTCCGATGGTATTTGCGCCAGAATCGCGTCGTGTTGCACCGTCACGGCGGAGGGGTAATACCCGGCCGGGTCGGTCCTGGGCGTAACGGATACCACGTTCGGGGCCGAACCGGGCGAACTGAAACCCGACTGCAAAACGTCGATCAGACCGGGCTGGCCCGCGTCGTAGGCCGACAGGCAATACCAGTATTCCACCCCGTTTGACAACGCGGTGTCGATGAAGTTATGCGGCATCGGATCGCCGATCGCGCCGGCGGGGAAATCCACCAGCGGTTGGTAGGCGATGTCTATGCAGGTGTTTCGATTCTTGAAATCGATCTCGCCCCAGGACTTTCCAAGGTTGGAACTGCGATACAATTTGTACCCGCGAAAATCGTTGATCCCGGTGAGCGGATCCAGGCCGACCTCGGAGGTGTCGGTCCAGCGCAGATATACTTTGCCGTTTCCCGCCTGGGCGTCAAGGCGCGGCGTCGTAGGCGGCTGGGGACCGATGTAATGGCTGTTGTACAGCGTTTGCGCCATCGCCGCGTTCGCCCGAAAATCGGCCTCGTCTTCACCCGCGATCAGCGCGAATACAACTCTCACCGTCGTGCCGGCCAAAAGATTGATCCCCCGGGTGCACTGAACATAGTACTGGTCCCCCGGTGGATTCGAACCGTCAAATTGGTTGGTCGTGATCATCTGGTACTTGCCCGGATCGTCGGCCGGAACAAGCGCCCAGTCGCCGGTGCGGAAAGCGGTCATGCCGATCCCGCTCGGCGTCTCGATAAACTTCGTTCCCATCATTCCGGTCTTCGATTTCCAACCGGGATCGTACCCCTTGGAATCGTATATCCACGCCAGATTTTCCAGCGAATCCGAGCCGACCAGATCATAGTCCTGTCCGTTTTGACCCACATACTCGTTCGCTCCGACGTCGATATCAGCGTACAGACCGAAGGCGAAGTTGGTGTAGTCGGTGGCCGACGTGTTCTTGATCTCAAGGATCACGTACAGAAAATCCTCGTTGTAGCAATAGTTCCACTGCAGGACTGTCTGAGTCATCTCCAGACCCAGAAGAGAGCTACCCAACGCGGCATCGTTGAAACGATAGTGCGACTCCTGAAGGGAGGTCGGCCCGCCCGCGTAAAATTGCGAATCGCGGGGGTTATAAATTTTGTTGTACACCCAGTCTCCCGAATCGCTGTTCCACACTCGCCACCCGAGAGCCGGATCGCTCAACCCGCTTCCGAGCGTATCCAGCGGATCGTAACCGTAGTACCGGCTGGTGTCGGTGGAGAGCAGTATCTTGGTGGAACTGGTCCCCGACACGATGTTCGGTATCCCCTGAAAATCTTCATACGTATCGGCGACCAGCGTGTCAATCCCGACAATCGCCCCCATCCAATATTTGATCTCCGCCAGATAATGATGGCCGGACCCCTTGGGCCACTCGCCCGACGGTTTCCCCTGCCAGTCAAAGCCGCCGATATACCCCCAGTTGTCAACGGTCGTGGCGAGCTGACCGTAGTCATGAATGACCTGGTCGATCGTCGCCGGCGATGGAATCATCCGGGGCGGATCGGCTTCACCGTCTCGGGGGGTACCCGTCATCGCCGGACGTCCCCAAACCATGGAAAACGACCCGATCGCGGCCACCGCCGCCAGCATAATAAATGTGTGAGTGCGATGCTGTTTCATACCATTTCTTCCCGGCCTCATGTTAGAAACTGTACTCCAACCCCAACCGCACGGTCCGTGGAGAGGAGAAATTCTGCGGATCCCGGTCATACAGGCGATTGAGATCATCCAGCTGTTTCTGGTCTAGCGCCAGCCCGGTGGTGTTGCGGAAACCGTCGTCATCGGGTAGCCCGGTGCTCGGATAGACCGCCAGAACATTGTGACGATTGAACAGGTTTTCGACCTCGACGAAGAAGGTCAGCATATTGTGAGACCGACCGAGGATGACATCCTTGTTGAAACGCATATCGACACTGGAAGAGGCCGGCAGTCGCCCTTCATTGCGGCTACCCAGACGCGTCCCCTTGTCGTCGCTCTTGGTATAAGGCAGACCTGATCCAAGGTACCCTACCGTCGTCAGTCCCCATCCCCCCGGCACCGGGATGCCGAAGAACCGCCCGCGCCAGTTTTGCGGAAACCGCACCTCCACCACCGTCGTCAGGGTATGCCGTTGATCGAAATCCAGCGGATACTCGTTCACGGGCGCCAGGGTGTCGGAATTATTGGTGATGTACGTGTAATACGGTTCCATGGCGTTGGAGCCGATACCCCGCGCCACCATGTACCCGTACGAAATCGACCCGCTCACATATCCGTTTACTTTCAGCCGCTCGATTTCGATATCGAACCCGGTGGCCGTCCCGTAGTCCTGGTTTGTGAAGTGCGTCACCGGATAACTCCCGTGCACAAAGGCCTTCCGGGTTGTCACCAGATCGCTGAAGTCCTTGTAATAGGCGGTCACATCCAGCCGAAGGTAGTCACCCACCAGATGATCGACGCCCAGTTCATACGACACCGTCTTCTCCGGCTTCAGATCTGGATTCCCCAAAAGCGGCAGGCCCGACGTCAGATCGCCGGCCACATTCATATACAGGTACCGGTAGGTCGGCGTCTGATAGTACACGCCGTAGTTGGCGTGCATGACCGTCTTGTCCGACACCGGGAACGAGACCCCGAACCGCGGCGACAGCGTCTTTTTGGCCGTCGCCTCCTCCCACACCGAGGCAAGCGTGCCGTTGTCCATATGGTAGTGTCGATAGGCCATGTCGGGGTCGCGATAGTCGTACCGCAATCCGGCGTTGATCACGAACCTCTGATACTCCAGCTTGTCCTGCGCGTACCAGGAAAAATAGACCGGCTCCGAATCGTAAAACTCCGAATACGGCTTGCTGTTGTAGAACTTCTTGGAATCACGGTTGACATGAAACAGATCCAATGACACCCCCGATTTGATCTGGTTCGTCTTGGACATCTGCTGGATCCAGGTAGCCGTGACGGAATTATCGACCGACTTGCGATAGGAATAGGTCGGATCAAACCGGTTCCCCGTCATGAATCCGGTCAATTCGTACGGGTCGGCATAGTTCCGGTCATTGACATAATTGTTGTCCTGAATGGTTCCGTTGTACACCCCGTTGGAATCTACCGAATACCCGGGCCACAGTTCCCAATGCGTGCCGAATAGATGCTTGGGCGACGTCAGCGTCCAGGTCGAAAATCTGCTTATGCTGATCGACCACATGGTTCGCTCCGCCGGCACATAATTGGCCGACAGACCCGCCAGGTACGACTCCGACTTCATCATCGGAAGACCATCGAGCGCAAAGTCGAACGAGGCGCCATTCACATCGCGATGCGTGTACACCGCGCCGTCCACCTTGGAGTAGGAACCGACCGCCCGAATGCGCATCTTGGCGATGGGTTGCATCGAGAATTTGGTCGTCGCCGTGTATGACGTCTTCCAGTCGTGCGGAAGATATCCGTAGTCGCGATAATATTCGCCGGAGGTGAAGAATGAATACCGCTCGCCCGGCAGGCCGGGGATCGGTCCGGAGAGATTGAAACTCAACGATCTGTTCTGGTTAAGATTCAGAGACTCCCATCGCCCCACCGTCACGTCATAGACGTGGGTTGCCCCCTGGTACGTGCGGACCCCGCCCTTGTAGGCGGCCCCGCCTTCGCGCGTTACCGCATTCACAATACCCGACAGGGCCTCGCCGTACTCGGGCGCAAACCCGCCCGACGTCAGCGACAACTCTTCCAGCGAGGCCGGCATGATCCGCATCCCCGCCTGCGCTACAAACGGATCCTGGACCGAAAAACCATCGACATAGTACGCCACCTGGCCGGAACGGCCGCCGCGGACATGAAGCCCTTCCGCTTTGTCTATGACCACGCCGGGATAATTGGTCAGCACCGACTGCACCGAGTTGATATTGGGCAAATTCCGGAGCCGGTCGGCGGTGAATATCACTTTTGACGCCGTCTGATCGCGCTGAATCACCGGCGCGTCGGCGTTGACAATGCTCTGCCTGTTCAACTCCACCGGCGCCGACGCCATATCGAAATCCACCGGAGTGGTCAGGTCCACGAGTATCCGCACCCCTTTCTTGACCACGCCGTCGAATCCCACGTGCGACACGACCAGATCATACTTGCCCACCGGGACATTAATAATGAAGTACTCCCCGTCGGCGTCGGTCTCGGTCGCCAGGTTTGTGCCCTGCACTTTGACCGTCGCGCCCACCAATGGGTCGCCGGTGCTGTGGTTTCGGATGGTTCCGGAGATCTTTCCGTACACCCCGGCAAGGGCGCTGGAACTCACAACCGCCGTGAGAATGGCTACGGCGAGGGCTCCCATAACGGTCCTGTTTAGCGTGCTCAAGGTAACTCCATTCACCGATTTCATACTGATCACGGCCTCCCGATCGGATGCCGTGGTCGTTACATGTCACCGCGCTACATGTTCATATCGGTGGCCGGCACGCGTCCCTTAACCCCGGAGGTCGCCGGTTGCCGGCTTTTTTTCCATCGCTCCGGCCCACCCCTAGGCGATCCCGCGCGCCGGGGTCAAGAATCGGCCAGTATTCCCGATACAAGTCCAGAAGAGTGCAAATGAGCGGGCAGACCCCGGAAAGGAGGGGGCGCTGGAACCCCCCGTAAAGTCTGAGCGTAGAGACCGTTACACATGATTCAGCTACGTCGAATTTTTGCGGTCAGTGCGTTTCTTGTCGGCCTCGGCGGTCTTGCCGGGACCGGCTGGACGCATTCGGTCGTGGTTATTTCTGCCGATACCCTGACCTCCACGGCCCGAACCATCAACGGCGCCAAAGCGGTTATCTTCGCCGATCAGCCCGATGCCACGGTCAGCGAGCTGGTGCTCGACATCAATCCCCAACACCGACAGTTTCAGCTCGATTCCATCCGCCTGCTCAAGCCCGACATCCTGCTGACCATCGGGAGCGCCGCCACCCGGATCGCCAGGGACAATTTCCTGAACACGCCGATCGTCTTTTCCTCGGTGATGTATCCGGTGATCTCCGGATTCGTGAAATCGATGAACACTCCCGGCGGCCACGTGACCGGCGCTTCACTCACTATCGCCGCCGATGTCCAGTTCAAGTACTTCCGCCGCATAGTCCCCAAATTGAAATACCTGGGCGTACTGTACTCGGACAATACGGCATCGCTCATTCCACCGGCCAAAGTCATCGCCGGAGAATTGGGCATCAAACTGGTGGCCCTGAGGGTCGGCAATGATAAGGAATTGCCGGCGGCGCTGGACTCGTTGGTGAACCGTTGCGACGGTCTGTGGTCTATCGCCGATCCCAACCTGTTCAGCCCCCAATCGACCAGCTACATCCTCTTGCACGCCATCCGGAGCGGCAAACCGTTCATGGGCTTTTCGCGAAACGTGGTCGAATCGGGCGCCCTGTTTGCCCTCGACTTCGACTACAAAGCCATCGGTCGCCAGGCGGGTAACATGGTTAATCAGATCGCCAAGGGCGCCCGACCGGCCGAGATTCCCGTCTCCACCCCCGACGTCATCTGGTTTCACTACAACGAACTGACGGCCAAGCATCTCCGCATCAGCATCCCCGCCGATCTGGTCGCCGTGGCGAAGGAGGTCTATCGATGAGACTTCCAAGCCGACTCGTCAACGCCAATCTGCGCACCCAGTTCATTGTGCCGATCTCGGCTCTGCTGATTATCAGCATGCTGGTCATCAGCGGTTATCTGATCCGGCGCCAGACCGACGAATACGTGCTGGAGCTTGAGACCCGTGGCTCTACCATCGCCAGCATGTTGGCCATCAACGCCGAAAGCGGCGTGCTGTTCGGTTCAACGCGCCAGTTGAACGCCTTGCTTGCCGAGTTGAACCGATTCAAGGACGTCCGGTTTGGTATCATCAAGAATAATGACAGTCTCCTGTCGTCCACCGGCAATGTGTCGGTAACCGACTCTTCGCCTGTGACGCGGGTCGATGACGAGTGCAACCTCACTTCATGTGACGCCACCCA
The DNA here is from genome assembly GCA_016213305.1 of Candidatus Zixiibacteriota bacterium. GTDB lineage: Bacteria > Zixibacteria > MSB-5A5 > GN15 > FEB-12 > JACRAV01. The sequence continues at coordinate 14,579 of JACRAV010000392.1, forward strand.
ACGGTTCATGCTTGACAGCGCCGGCGACGAAATCCTGCTGGTAAGCGTTCCGATCTACACCCGCAAGGAAATGGTCGATCGGGAACATCTGGGCATGACTGGCGACGTGGCCGCTACGGCCGCCACCACCCCGGACTCAATCGAGCAGATTGGGTCCGTCCAGATCGGACTTTCGACGGACGACCTCGCCGCCATGACTCACGAGGCGCAGATGGCGGTGATCTTCCTGACCGTCTTCGTGCTTCTGTTCGCAGTGCTCGTGATTGCCATCGTGGTCAGCGCCATCACCCGGCCGATCACCGAACTGGTGGCCGTAACCGACCAGATCAGCCGGGGCGACCTCAGCCAGCAAGTGGACATCAAGCGCCAGGATGAAATCGGCCACCTTGCCACCACGTTCAACAGCATGATCGTTTCCCTGCGCGAATCGCGCGACGAAATCGAGGGGTACAACCGGACCTTGCAGGAGAAGATTGTCGAGCGAACCCAACAGCTCGAGGAAGCCCAGACGGCCCTCATCCAGTCCGAGAAAATGAGCGCCATCGGCCAGCTGGCCGCCGGCGTTGCTCACGAATTGAACAATCCGCTCGGGGGTATCCTCGGCTACGCCCAGTTCACCCTCGAAAAGCTACAGAAGAATGCCCCCGGCAAAACCACCCAGAAAGATTACGAGAGCTACATCCGGTACGTGACCGACATCGAGGTCCAGGCCCGCCGGTGCAAGCAGATTGTCCAGAACCTCCTGCGGTTCTCGCGCTCCACCCGAACCCTGGAATTCGCGCCCCCCGATCTCAACAAAGTGCTTGAGGAAACCGTCACCTTCCTCGAACACCAACTCCATATGAACCAGATCGAACTGTCTCTGGAGCTGGAACCGGCGCTCCCCCTGATTCAGGGCAATGCCGGGCTATTGCAACAGGTGTTCACCAACCTCATTATCAACGCCATGCACGCCTCCAGTGGCGGCTCCACCATCACCATCAGTAGCCGCTTCTCACCCGCGGTGGGCGAGTTCGGCGGAGCGGTGGAACTGCTGGTCGTGGACCAGGGACATGGCATCGCTCAGGAGAATATCAAGAAAATCTTCGAGCCGTTCTTCACGACCAAGGAGATAGGCAAAGGCACCGGCCTCGGCCTGTCCGTTAGCTACGGCATTATCAAGGAACATGGCGGCGAAATCACGGTCAATTCGACGGTTGGCAAGGGAACCACATTTATCGTCGTGCTCCCCGTTCAGAAACCCGCCCCCGATACCGATAAACGGGAGGAAGGAAAGACCATCGATAACCACCGCGGATAGGTCTGTGAACATATGACGGAGACGAAAAATAAATCCATTCTGATCGTTGACGACGAGGAGATCATCCGGGACTTCTTAAGCGAGGTGCTCGAAAACTACGACCTCGCGGTGGCCACCGACGGCGACGAGGCCATCGAAAAACTGGGCACCCGTCACTTTGACCTTGTCATCACCGACCTGCGCATGCCGCGGGTGTCGGGCGAAGAGGTGGTCAAGGCGGC
>JACRAV010000389.1 GCA_016213305.1 Candidatus Zixiibacteriota bacterium
CATTGCCGAAAAGTTTGGCCTCTTTGATCGCCTTGTTGGCCCAGCTCCCGGTATCGACATAGGCGGCGGTCTGGTCTTTGCGCAGGAAATTCATCGGGACCATCGCGAACTGGGTCGAGGCCCCGCCGCCCACGAACAGGATTTGGTATCCGTCGCGCAGGCCGAGGATTTCCTTGGTCAGCGCCACCGCGGCGTTGTTGATTTCTTCGTAATCGGCCGACCGGTGGGAGATTTCCAGGATCGACATGCCGGTCCCTTTGTAATCCAGAAGTTCCTGCTGGACGGTCTTGAGAACGTCGGGCGGAAGAATGGCCGGGCCGGGATTGAAATTCAGTGTTTTGGGTGACATATATGTTTCCTCTCGCTATCGCTCTTGTTGGGGAGAACCCAGGCGAAGCGCCGAGGTTCTGCCATCTTTCGACATTTGCAACGGCGGAACCGGAAGCGGTTCCGCCCTACAAAAGACACTCAATTACGACAACTTGCTCCTGTTCTCCGAAATCAGGCGTTCGATAATCTGCCCGATCCGGATCATATTCTCTTTCGTCTCGGCGCCGACGTGCGGAGTAAATATACAATTCGGGGCGCCGATCAGCGGCGAGTTTTGCGGCGGGTCGGAATACCAGACATCGGTGGCGTACCCGGCTATCTTGCCCGATTTGAGCGCCTCGACCATATCGTCCTCGACCACACACTGGCCCCGGCCGGTATTGATGACATACGCGCCGTCCTTGAAATACGCCAGCGTCTTCTTGTTGATCAGCCCTGTGGTGGCATCGACCAGCGGCATGTGAATCGAGACATAGTCGGACGCGGACACGGTTTCTTCGAGTGTGGGGATAATCTCCGCAAAATCCGAGAAATAGAAATCGGGGTGCCAGCCGAGCACCCGCATCCGGAAGGCCCGGGCGCGAAGCGCCAGAGCGGTACCGATTCTTCCCAGGCCGAGGATGCCGAGCGTCTTCCCCATCAGTTCGGTGCGGTGAATATCGGATTTGATCCACTTCCCTTCCCGCATCGAGGCATCGGCCCGGGTGATCTGATTGGGCAGGGCGATCATCAGGGCGAAAGCCAGCTCGGCGACGGCGATCGTCGACGCCTCGGCTGTGTTAAAGACCATGATATTCTTCGACTTGGCATACCCTTGATCGACATTATCCAGCCCCACCCCGCCCCGGATGACCATCTTCAGTTTCGGAGCCGAATCGATGTATTCTTTGGTGACCTTGGTCTTACTTCGGATCAAAACCACGGTCGCATCGGGAAGTCGGGCTTTGTCGGAGGTGACATCACCGTACTTGGCCAGGATGTCGGGCAGTGTCGGGTCGAAGGCGTCGGAAATCAATATCAGCATATATCCATCTTCTTTCCGTGGCCGGTGGTTCAATCGGTCAAAAGATTGAGCACCAGTCCACTTCGCAACTTGGGTTCAAACCAGGTCGATTTCGGGGGCATGACCTCCCCGGCATCGGCGACCGTCAGCAACTGCGTGATCGACGTCGGATACAGCGAAAAAGCAATTTTGAACTGTCCCGAATCGACCAGCCGTTCAAGTTCCTTGACGCCGCGAATGCCGCCGACGAAATCAATCCGCTTGTCGGTGCGGGGATTGTGCACCCCCAAAAGGGGGCTGATCAGATTGTCGGACAGGATGGCCGCATCGATGCTGGTCACCGGATGATGGGCATCGAAACTTCCGCCGCGCGCTTTCAGCCGGTACCACTTCCCTTCGGCATACAATCCAAATGAGTGCTGGTCGGAAGGACTGGCGGCCGAGGGCGAGGGAGTCAGATCAACGTCGAACCCTTTCTGCGCTTCGTCCAGCAGCTGGGACAGGGTGCGGCCGTTCAGGTCGCGGATTACCCGGTTGTACGGCATGATGAACAGCTCGCGGTCGGCGAACAGGCCGTTTAGGAAGTAATTATACGGTTCGCTTCCGGTATGGCGGGGGTTCTTTTCTCTCATCCGGCGGCCGACTTCGGAGGCCGCCTCGCTCCGGTGGTGACCGTCGGCGATGTACAGACAATCGATCTTCGTCGCGAAGAGGTCAACCAGTCGCGTCACCGTCTGCGGATCGCCGATCACCCAGAACTCGTGGCGGACGCCATCCGGAGCGACGAAATCGACCAGCGGCGGATTCTTCTGAATCGATTCAAATAGTCCGGCAATTTCGGCGTTCCACTTGAAGGTGGAAAGCACCGGGCTGGCCTGTGATTGCGTCGTTAAGATATGCGTGGCGCGATCATTGACCTTTTCGGGGCGGGTGTGCTCGTGCTTCTTGATTTTGCCGGTGTTGTATTCTTCGACCGATGTCAGCGCCAACAGTCCGGTCTGGCGGCGACCGTTCATCGTCTCACGATACAGATAGAAACATTCGTGTTGATCGCGCACCAGAAGTCCGCGCGATTGAAAGCCGGCCAGATTGTCGCGGCCCCGTTCATACACCTTCGGATCGTACGGATTAAATGTGTCGGGAAATTCGAGTTCGGGTTTGTCGATGCGCAAATACGAATCAGGGTTGCCGTCGGCCATGACACGGGCTTCAGCCACGGAAAGCGTATCATATGGCGGCGATGTTACCCGCTGTGCGGCATCGGGCCGGACGCGAAGACCTCTAAAGGGGCGGATGACAGACATGTAAGTTCCTCAAACTCCTTCGAGACGTTCTTGTGAACAATTTCACACACATCAAAGATACGGTTACCGCCCGTAACTTCAAGTCCTTTTCAGGATGGGAATATATGATGTTTCCGCTCTCGATTCCCCATACAAAAACGAGCCGGGATTACCGGCCTGTCAACAAAGGAGTTACATGCATGGCTACGTCGATCGAACGGAAAAGAAGACAAAAATTCTCAAGTTGCCTCGCAACGACTTTTTCCATCGCATCGCGGGTTTAATGACCGGCGTTGGTCTGATTAGACAACATAATCGGCCTTTCCGATCCGGCGTGGAGAGGTGGCGGAGCCGATCAAAGGACTCGTTATGATGTGGCGGGCGGCGTCGTGGTGTTCGCCAGATTCCAGACAGCCCGCTGAAAGCGATCATGCTGGAGCATAAGCGCCGCAAAATCCCGCTCGCGAGTCGATCCTTTGGCGCGGATCAATTGTGCCAATAGTCGGCGATCAGCGGCAGACCACCGGGCCAGATCCCGGATACAGCAGACTAGCGGGGCCAGTCGTCGAAGGCCGGTCTGTTCGTTGGCGGACCAGCGATTGAAGTCGCGAATGGGCAGAAGCTTGACCAGCCGTTTCACCGAACCGTCCTCAGCAAGCTGACGATTGCCGTCGAACCGGTCCCGAATATAATACGACACCGCATACCCAAGATTGGGTAGGGAGAGTTCGTCGTACCCTTCGGTTTGCGATGGATTCAGGTGAAGATACACGTCGCTCCGCGACAGCCGTTTCAGCATCGACTCCGGCGTGCGGTACCCTTTCTTGCTAAACACCCGGCGGGCTTCGACCGCCGCCAGATCACGCACCCGCTTCTTGACCGGTCGGAAGCCGAGCTTGTAGTAAAACCAGAAGGAGCCGGATTCGATGGCTTCCTCGTTGTCATCTCCGACCTGATAGCTTCGCACCAGTAGCACGCGGGCGCCGAAATGCCTCACGAACAGGTGGAAAAAGTGTTCGATTATGAACGATGACTCACCGGTCCGGTAGGCGGGAAAGATGTTGATGGCGATCTCGGCCCGATCAAAGAGCATGGCGGAGATGCCATAACCGACCGGCATGCCGTTGCGCAGAAGCATGGCGCCGAAGTTCGACTCGAGCGGCAGGCGGATATCCGGATTGTTGCCAAAGATGATAATCTCCACGCCCCGCCCCGGTCGGTACCGATAGACCTCGGCAGGATTCGATCCGATCAGCGGAAACAACTCACGGCATCGCACACCGAGGACTTCCTTGATCGCTCGGACATACACTTCTCCCTCGCTTCGCTGAAGGTGAACCAGCGGTCGGGCTGGACGGGCCAGATCGCGCCGCAGATCGGAAGTGCGGCCGACCAACGGTGATGTTTGATAGAAAATAGTGCGGGCCGGGAGACGTTTGAAAGTGCGCGAACCGGAACAGTTGATCAGTTTCCAGCAAAGCGGGATTTCGGCGTTTTCAAAAAGAGCGCGGGCGGTGGGATGATCCAGCCGGGACGAGGCCAGCAGGTGCAACAGCATCCCCAGAGAGGTGCGGCGACCGGCGGCGGTTTTGGTCAGCCAGGACTGGATATCGAAATCCGGGTCGTTGTCGATCGAATCGTTCTCCTGCCAGCCCACCAGTAAGGGGAGGAAACTGATGATATTGGCCGATTCGCTTTCGTTGTATTCATCCCACGATATATCGAACAGGTCGGGATACCAGACCGCGAGGGCGCGGGTCAGGTCGTAACTGAAAGTGTGACTGACGGACGTATTGACGATGCCGGAATCGGCCAGCTCGGCCGTTTCATAGTCCCTCGACTGCTTCTTGTACTTCTCGATCCGGGATGCAAACTGGAATAATTCCTTCTCGACCCGGCTCAACTGGGCGGGGGAATCGGGATAGGTGCGAAGGAAACAGAGCAGGTCATGGTATTTTTCAAGATCGGCGGCCCGGCTGATATCAGCGGTGGCCAGTCGTTTGAGCAGAGTCGCTTTCGTCCGGGCGGCGGCGCGATCGAAGGAGGTCTTGAGTTGATCGAGCCGGGTAATATCGGCGCCGATGGATTGGGCGGGGCGTTTCCTTTGTTTGACGGCGGGCATAGTGAATCGGCTCCGTATTCCTTCGTGGAAAAAGTACCACACTCTTGGACGGGGAGCAAGCAGATGGGAGGAGACACAAAAAAAACAGGCCGGGTGAACCGGCCTGTTTGTCTTTTCGGATAATCGAAAGATTACTTCAGATGCTTGGAGACCAGCTTGGTCATTTCAAACATCGAGACCTTTCGACGACCACCGAAGATCGGCGCCAAACGGTCGTCTGCGTTGATCATTCTGCGGTTTTCCGAGTCCTGCAGTCCATTCTTCTTGATGTAATCCCATAGCTTCTTGGTGACTTCGGTGCGCGGCATGGCGCGATCGCCAACAACGGCACCGAGTTCAGCCGACGGAGTCATGGGCTTCATGAACGCCGGATTCGGCTTGCGAGGCTTGCGGGCGGCCTTTGGTTTAGCGGCCGCCTTTCGGGCCTGCCCTCTCTTAGGGGCCGCTAGCCTCTTCGCAGCTTTCTTTCGCTTTGGCGCCGCTTTCCTAGCTGCTTTCTTTTTCTTCTTGGTGGCTTTTTTCTTCGCGGTTTTCTTTTTCGCGGTTTTCTTCTTTGCTGGCATTGTGTTGCTCCTTAGCATTAAGGGTTAACGGAGGTTTGGGTTTCCTTCTTGCGCATTGCTTTCTGAAACAAATCTCGCGCCTCCCTGGGCGCTTTATCATCTGTTCCGCACTTATAATGAAGTTGTAAAAACAACCACGCAACAAAAAAACGCCAAAAAACGAAAAAAAAATTGACACGGGCGCTTGTCCCCTCCGCTCGAATGAACGCGCGTGATTCGCGCGCGACCCGAAAGAAATGCGAATCCGGCGCGATTACGCGCGCCGCAATTCGATCAGCGGTACTTCCGGCGGACACCCCAGACGAAACGGGAGCCAGTGTCCCGCGCCGGCGGTCGTGTAAAGCGCGCTCGCTCCCTGCCGGTAGGTTCCCCACAGATACCGCCGGGGAAACATCGGTTCGAAAACAGACCGCCCCATGATGCCGATCTGACCGCCGTGGGTGTGACCCGCCAGCGTGAGCGGTATGCCGCGCGAGGCGGCGTAATCGAAGGCATCGGGACGGTGACTCATCAGGATGGTGAACTCATCGGAAGCATGGTCCCGCATGGCGCGATCGACCGCCTGCTGAAAGAACGTCGGCGGAGCATCGTGCAGAAAGCGGGGATCGTCGATCCCGGCCAGATAAA
>JACRAV010000391.1 GCA_016213305.1 Candidatus Zixiibacteriota bacterium
CGGAAATTTCGCGCCAACCTGACCGACCTGGCCGACCGACCATATGTGTTCGCCCTGTTAAATCAGCTGATTCATCCGGCTCAACCGGAATTTCTCGCCGTGTATGCCCAGCTGGACAACGGCCACAAAGTCTGCTATCGGTTTGATCCCCATAAAACGGAAGAAATCGGATTGTCCAAACTGTTTGATCGGATGGGATACGGCGAATTTCTGGAGTCGATCTGCCGCTATGCCGCCGACGCCACCGGCATTGAAACTTCGCTCAACGGTACCTCTAAAGACGTCGTTCACACTGTGAAATACGATATCGACGCCTCAATCGCCGGCAACGGACAGTTCACCGGCCGGGAAAAGATGACTATCGTCGCCGACCGGCCGACTCGCTTGTTGAATCTTAACCTTCACGTTCAACTTGCGGTGGATAGTGTCCTCGACGCCGACGGTAAGCCGATTGCCTTCAGGCGATACCTGCACGAAAAAAATCTCTGGTACAGCGGACTCTACCTGTATTTGGACAAAACATTCAACCCGGGCGATACGGTGGCCCTGACCGTTTTCTGCCACGGCGAAATCGCCCGCCGCAACATGGGGATCTTCTTTGTCACCGCGATGTCGTCGTGGTATCCCACCTATGGATTCCGCCAGTTTGCCACCTTCGACATGACCTTCAAAACTCCCAAAGCGTGCGCCTTTGTGGCCACCGGCTCACAGACGAGCGCCGATACCATCAAGGACACCGTCATATCGCGCTGGAAAGTCGCCGATCCGGTCGCGAACATCTCGTTCAGCATCGGCTACATGAACAAATACGAATTCTCCGACACCCTCGGAGGTTTGGTCCATGTGTATTTTTCCGAAGATATTCACCGGGAAATAGCGCGTGAATATGCCGCTGAAGGCGAAATCACCGGCAGTCACATGGAAAAACAGGTCGGCGGCGACATCGTCAACGCCCTGCGCCTCTTCACCCATCGCTTCGGAACTATTCCGTACGGCCGTGTCAGCGTGACCGAGGTCTTTCTTCCGATGGGCATCGCCTATCCCGGCTTTGTTCAGTTAGGGTACCAGACCTGGATCAAAACCGATGCCTGGGGGCAGGAGCGGCTGTTCCGCGCCCACGAAGCCGCGCACCAATGGTGGGGTGTGGGCGTCGGATGGGAAACCTATCACGATCAATGGCTCAGCGAGGGCTTCGCCGAGTACTGCGCCCTCATGTATCTGCAGGCGACCGGCGGCAACGACAAATTCCTCGACCAGCTCAAACAGTACCGCAAAGCGGTAATCGATATCCGCGAGCGGCCGACCGACTCAAGCTCCGAAACCGGGCCGATCATTCTCGGATACCGCACCTCGTCCACCCGGAGCGAGGGCGATGCCTCGCTTGTCATCTACAAAAAGGGCGCGCTGGTCCTGCACATGCTCCGCAACATGCTGATCGACTGGCGAACCATGAAAGAGGACAAATTCTTCGCCCTCATGCAGGAGTTCTATCAGACGTACAAAGGAAAAACCGCCACCACCGCTGACTTCCAGCGGCTGGTCGAAAAATACACCGGCGAGGACATGACCTGGTTTTTCCACGAGTGGATTTACGGCACCGAAATCCCAACCTACCGGTTCACCTATGAGATCACCAAAGGCGACGACGGAAGTTTCAGCGCCGACTGCAAAGTGGTGACCGAAGGAGTCAGCCCGACTTTCGCCATGACCGTGCCGCTGGAGATTCAGATCGATGACCAGCGCAAGGCGATCATTGCGGTCAATATCGACTCGGCGACCACCGAGTTCAAACTGCCCAAACTTCCGATGAAACCGAAAGCGCTGAAGCTCAACCCGTACGAATCGGTTCTGGCGGAGGTAAAGCAGTAGTCGAAGATCTGTCTAAGATTTCGCCACCGTCACTTCGCCCGCGGTGATCGTGTGGCGGTTCCCCTCGGCCTCGATCACCAGCCGGCCGTGGTCGTCGATATCCCGCGCTATGCCGGTGATCCGGCTCTGGCCCGCCAGTACCGTGACCTGCACCCCCAGAAGTGATGAGAACCGCCGAAGCCGCCGGTGCGCCTTCTTCAGGCGGTACTTCTTATAGTCCGTATATTCCCGCTCAAAATTCGTCAGAAAACGCTTCAGCAAAGCCACCCGATCAACTTTTCGTTTCTGGTACAGCCGCACCGACGTTGCCGTCTCTCGCAGATCATCGGGAAAATGCCCCGCTCCGTGATTGACATTCACCCCCACTCCCACAATGACATGAGCGATTCTGTTGCGATCCGCCGACAACTCGGTCAGAATGCCGGCCACCTTTCGACCCCCGAGCAAGACATCATTGGGCCATTTGATCCGTACCCCGCCTTTGCACGTTTTCTCAAGCGTTTCGGCCAGCGCCAGGGCTGTCAAAAGCGATAATCCGGGCGCGTCTTCCGGCGGAAACTTCGGCTTGAGCACAATCGACAGATAAATACCGGTTCCGGCCGATGAGAACCAGGTGCGCCCCAGTCGCCCCCGCCCTTTGGTCTGTTGATCGGCCACCACAATCGTGCCTTCCGGCGCGCCATGTTCCGCCTGCGTGGCGGCGATATCGTTGGTGGACTGCACCGTGCGAAAAGCAAGTATCTGTTTTCCGATCACCCGCGTGGACAACTGATACGAAACCTCGGTCTCGGTCATCTGATCGGTGGCCCGAATGAAGGCAATCCCTTTCGATCCCCGCACCCTCAGCCGGTATCCCCACTCCATCAATTGCGCCGCCGCCTTATCGAGCGTCCCCCGATCCGTCTTCAGTAATTTCGTCAGCCGATCAAACGCAAACGTCTGTCCGGGGTGTTTCCGCACATAGGCCAGCAGGCGCTCGGCCAGCGACTCGAC
>JACRAV010000394.1 GCA_016213305.1 Candidatus Zixiibacteriota bacterium
TGACGGATTCGATTTCGACGCGGCGGTTCCTGGCCCGACCCGCTTCAGTCTTGTTGTCAGCCACGAAGTACTTCGGATCTTCGCCATACCCCTTAGCCGTCATCCGGTCGGCTGTCACGCCCTTGGACTGCAGGTACGTCATGACACCGTTAGCCCGGTTTTGAGAGAGCGTCATGTTATTTTGTTCGGTACCGCGGTCATCGGTAAAGCCGGCAATCGCGATCTTAGTCTCCGGATACGCGACAATTCTCTCGGCAATCGAATCAAGCTGATGCCTGGAATCGGCATCCGGCTCAAACGAATTGCTGGCGTACCGAATATTCAGGGTGATCTTCTCGGTGATCTTTTTGACCAGCGGACAGCCATCGGTATCAACTTTGATATCCATCGGAGTCCCGGGGCACTTGTCCAGATAGTCCGCCACGCCGTCGCGATCGCTGTCCAGCGGACAACCATTTAAGTCGACCGGAGCGCCCTTGGGGGTATCGGGACACTTGTCGAGTTGATCGGGTACACCGTCGCCATCGGCATCCGGGGCACAACCGTCGCTGTCCACCTTGACGCCGGCCGGCGTGTTCGGACATTTGTCAACATAATCCGGAACACCGTCACGGTCGCTGTCGAGAGGACATCCATTCTGGTCGACTTTGACACCAGCGGGCGTGCCCAGACACTTGTCGAGATAGTCGGCCACACCGTCACCGTCGGCATCGAGTGGGCAACCGGTCTTGTCCACCTTGACACCCCTGGGGGTGTCGGGACACTTGTCTTTGGAATCAGCAACGCCGTCATGATCGGAGTCCAACTCTCCGCCAAAGAAATAACTGAGACCGATCGACGGCTCCAGATACCCGTTGAAAGGGCGGTTACGTCGGCTCGCCCAGGTATCCGGTCCATAAAACCCTATCGGCACATCATCGGTCACCTTGGCCACCCGACGGGTAAGTTTGACCTGAAGATCCATTGAGAGCTTATCGTTGAAAGGGAAGAGCAGACCGGTGCCGACTTTGAAGCCGAAGTCGGTTGATTTGTATGAATCGTTTGTGGCGCGATTTTTGACGCTCCACAGGTCAACCCCCAACCCCACCAGCAAGTACGGCTGGAATCGCCACACCGGATCATAGTACCATTCCCCCTGAACGCCCAGTCCAATACCGGAAAGTTTGACCGTCGCGTTGTCGGTGTTGTTGAATTTGTCACCGGCATTATCGACGCTGGTGGAATCGTCGTACGTCGAACGATAATTAGCGGTAAATCCGAGCATAACGCGGTTGGAAAAGCCATGTTTTACGTCAAACCCGAAGTCCCAGCCCATCATAAACGGTTGATACCTGTGACCATAGACGTCAAAATCACTTCCGTTGTAGAGCGGCAGGAACACTGGTACCTTGACACCGACGATTGTCTTACCTTTCAAGTCGGCGGCCGTGCCCGTGGCCGAAAGCAGAATGACCATCAGGATGGCGATTAATCCTTTACGATTCATCTGAAAACTCCTTTCGTTGACTTACAGTAAACTGCCTTGCCAATAAAGATTGTCCGCCCGAATGAAACTCGGGCGCCCGACCCAAGCTACCCGACGATATCGCGTTTGTCAACGATCCGGTGGTGCGCGGCGCGGATTCGGCGCTTTCGATATCGTCACAAGAATCGCCCATGCATCCACTCACTTACGAGACATCAACATAGAAATGTGAGATAGGTTTGGTGTTCTTATACATCTTGCTTCCCCGAACAAATAGATCGGGTAACCGCTGGGATTCCGCTACGATGTCTTCGTTTCGAGCGCAAATCGCCAGATCACGGCCGCGACCACAGCACCGACTATGGGCGCCACGATAAAGAGCCACAGCTGTGTCAGGGCCTCGCCACCAACAAATATTGCGGGGGCCAGACTCCGAGCCGGATTGACCGATGTCCCGGTGATGGGTATCCCCACCATGTGAATGATGGCGAGGGTGACGCCAATGGCCAACCCACCAAATCCCTTGGCGGCCTTGGAGTCGGTCGCTCCAAAAATGACGATCAAGAACAGGGCGGTCAGGGTTACCTCAGCCGTAAAGCAGGCCGCGAGCCCATACCCAAGGGGAGACTTGTCGGCATAGCCATTCTGTCCCAGGCCATTGGCCGCCAGGGCGTAATCGGCCTTGCCCGTGGCAATGACCAGCAGAACGGCAGATGCCAGAATGGCGCCGATACACTGGGCAATGATGTACGGTGCAACATCTTTTCTTTTCATCCGTCCGGCCAGCGCCAGACCGATCGTCACCGCCGGATTGACGTGGCAACCCGAAATGGGACCGATCGCATAAGCCATCACCAGGACCGCAAGTCCGAAGGCCAGAGAAATTCCAAGGAAGCCGATTTGGGGGCCTGCGATCACGGCACTACCGCATCCGAACAGTACCAGCGCGAACGTGCCAATAAGTTCAGCGAGATAACTCTTCATCCCGACTTCTCCTTGTTGAGGTTAGGCTCAGGATGGCGGTGAATTATCAGATCGGCAAGTTAAAACTGCCGGTTCGGGAGAAGGAAAGCCGTTCGGTGCCGACGAAGATTAAACCGCCCGCGATATTTCGCAAAGACCCGAAAGGGTCAAATTCGGTTCGATCAGCTTGATATGGCGGGAATACTGCTCAATCCCCGTCACCAGCCCCCCCGTCGCGACAATTGTAGCTTTGCCCCAGCCGGTCTCGGCGAAAATCTTGTCCAGTATGAAGTCCACCTGGCCAATCGTGCCGTAAAACGCCCCGGATTTGAGGGCCTCGACCGTATTCTTGCCGATCACCTTTGCCGGCGGTTCGATTTTGATCTCGAATAGCTTGGCCGCCCGTTTGGCCAGTTCGGCCATCGAGGTCTCAACCCCGGGACAGATCACCCCGCCCAGATATACCCCCGCCTGATCGACCACCTCGAACTTGGTCGCGGTGCCGAAATCGACGACGATCACCGGTCCGCCAAATTTTGTGAATCCGGCCACGGCGTTGGCAATCCGATCCGCCCCCAGTTGGGCCGGGTTATCGACCGCAATCTTGATGGGGAGTTTAAGTTCGGAAGATACGATTGTCGGGATACATCCCAGGTACCGCTGGCACATTTCGACGGCCTGTTCGGTCACTGAGGGCACAACCGAGCAGAGGATGGCGGACTCGATCTGTTCATTGGCGACCTTCATGCGCGACAGCCAGTCGGTGATGGGGATGCCGAGTTCATCGGCGGTCATGTCGCGGCGGGTGGCAAGGCGGAGCGTGTCCTTGAGCGCGCTCTTGTTGAACAAGCCGATCTTGATATTGGTATTGCCGATGTCGATGGCGATGAGCATGGGGGGGAATATAACGAATTTTTTCAAGTAGGTCATCCGCGTCTTCGCGGGTGACAGTTTCACCGTCGCATCGAGCGTAGCCGAGATGCGATGTTGTCGAACAGTCACACACCGTCGTGTCTTGACTATGTTCGATACGACGAAAAGACTAACGCGTCAGGGGTCGCAGGTTTCCGAAACCACCATGAGCATCTGATTCAGTCGTCAGTGCACCGCCGGTCCCGGATTCGATCCCGCCCTCTGGGAAATCTCCCAGTTGATCCGTTCGGCCGATTTGTACGCGTCCCACATGCCATAAATCCACAGAATTGGCGTGGTGATAAAACCGATAATCAACAGCATCAGAAGCCATGAGACACCGTAAATGATAATGAACCCGACCCCTTTGGCGATCTGGCCGTTATAAATCTGGCCCAGACCGGTCCAGAAGAACGACAGCACCGCCGCCAGGCCGGGGTTCTTGTAGAAAACGGGAGCTTGTGAACCGTTCATATTGATCCTCCACCGTGTGACTTCTTGAAATCTACGAAGCTTGTTTGAATTGTGCAAGGCGGACCTCTCCCTCTTCCCCGCGTCTTCTCCAACCGGGGCTGACGGGGACGTCAGTCAAGACGTCAAGCCGCAGGCGGCTTGACCTACAAATCCTTTCGAGCCGTACCGGTCCATTGTATATTTACGGTCATGGGCAGGTAGCTATGCCCAAGGAGAAATATGGACAGTGAGATTCGCCGGCTGACCATCGACGACTACGACGACATCATCCGGGTCTGGGCCGACGCCGGTCTAGAGTACCGCCCGAAAGGGCGGGACAGCCGCCCGATGGTCGCCAAAGAGATGCAATTTCCGGGGGCGGCGTATTTTGGTTATTATGAAAACGGCCGGATGATCGGGGCGGTGATCGCCAACTACGACGGTCGCCGGGGATGGATCAACCGACTGGCGGTCGATCCCGATTGCCGCGGTCGGGGGATCGCGGGATTGCTCATCAAGGAAGGGGAACGGTTCTTGAGATCGGTGGGCGCGATTGTCATGACGGCTTTGATTCATGAACTCAATACTCCCTCGATGTCCTGCTTTGAAAAAGAGGGGTATCACTGCCAGACGGATTTCGAGTATTTTTCGAAGAAGCGGTCGGAGGAGGATTAGTCTTGTAGGGCGGGAGCCCTGCGCTCCCGCCATCTTTCGTGGGAATCAGACGGCGCGAGTCTTGTAGGGCAGAACCCGTAGCGAAGCGAAGTGGTTCTGCCGTTGCTACCGAGAAGATGGCGGAACCAGAAGCGGTTCCGCCCTACAAGAAATATGTGCGTGGTGGACGTTCTCTTCTACCGACGCGTCGGACACTATCTCTTTATCACCGGCTCGATCGTCTTGAGCTTGGTGCGGCCGGGATGTTTCGGCGAGGGGATGAAGAAATCCGGTCCTTCGGGGCGGCGCATCCGCACGGTGTAATCCTGGCAGGCCTGACACCGCCGAATCCGACCAAGCGCTTCCTTCTTGATCATGCGTCGTTTGGTGTGGGCTGGCGCGAAGACCTGGTGGTCTATCACCTCGTACCCTTTGGTGGCGTCGTTATCATCGAAGAACCGAATACCGGCGGTGATGGTTTCGGTGCCTGGTTCATAGACGGTGGCGCCGGGGCATTCGATAAACACCTGGCCGTCCGGGAGCGGCGAATCGAGGATATTCAGGGTGTCGTCGAGAGCGTCGCTGTTGCAGGTTGGGCACAGCCAGACCTGTCCCCTCGGCGTCAGCAGTTTTCCGCAGTTGATACAGGTGCGTGGCATACGGTGTATCTCAGTTTAGTGGTTGGTTAATGTCACCCTTTGAAGAGAAGCACGAAGGAGCAGGCGGTGACGGTTACGGGAAGAGCCGTTGAAAACGTGACCGGCAGAAACAACGTGGCGACATAGGCCAGCACGACCGACGGCACCACTAGATATTTGAGCGCGGCCATCGTCAGACGCACCAGTTGGGTCACGATGAACACCATCATGACACCCAGCACGATCAGCGCGGCGATCATGCCGTTGGTGCCGAAATGGTCCAGAATCCAGGTCTTGGCCAGGGTCAGGGATGTTCCCCACGTGGCGCTCTGGAGCGTCACCCAATCGACGGCGCTGGTGAGAAGCGATGCCAGATCAGAAAGGAGCATCGGTTTCCTCCAGCGGTTCGATGGTGAGCGAAGATTCTCCGACTCGATTAAGTCCGACCATCCGGCGGGTCAGAAAGTTCTGCGTGGTAATCCACCGATGGGAGACTTCCATGATCTCCTGCTGGTCAACATCGGAGACCCAGTCGAGGACCACTTGATCAATTGTCCGGTCCTCGAGGACCACATCATCCATGGTGAGCACAAACTTGACTTTCATAACACCTCGTCGCGTGGGCGCGGTTCACTGTTTCGCCCAGCTAAGAGTGCAAGGGGGATGCCGCCGGTCGGCTTTACCGGGCGGTCCGTCGGAGGGAGGTGTTAAGTGTTTCTGCGCCAAGGGGCTTTGGCGCAAACTGTGCAAATTTCGTACAGCCAAAATCGGCGATTGTCAGTCGGTCGCCGAGCCACGGGCCGTTCAATATGGGGAGCGATCAAGACCTGTTGGGGGACCGCAAAAAACCCGATGGAACGGTTCCACCGGGTTCTGTCGTATTGCGTATTGTATCGAATCGTTGCCGACTCGTTACGTAGTTCTTACGATCGATGGTTGTTTATCCAGGATGATAGGCCTCCTGAGGGGTTGCCGGCGACGGAGCGCCGAACGAAAACCACAACCATCGATCTCAAACCATATATGCACGGGAGTCAGCCCATGCGCTGTTGGTTGTTCTGTCAGATTCTCTTTTCTCGTTATCCGCAAGCGACCCGGCGACCGCCGTCACTCGGCGTGCGCGGATAACCACGATCCATACGCGTCCCTCCCTGGCTCATACGTTGACGCCGCAAACAGTGAAGGGATGTGAGAAAGTGGGGCCTTAGAGCGGGCTGTACAACAGCCACGTATCAATCACGTGAGGGTGCAGATAAGGATTTCTCTGATCGGATGCAGTCTGGCTGAGGGTAGCATACCACATGGAGAGGCACGGTGTCAAGCGAAAAATTGCGTCACACTCCGCGTGCACCTCTTGTCTCAAAATCTGAATCCTGCGGAGAAATACACCCGTTCATGTTTGTCGCTGGAGCGTCCCCAATCCAGTTCGAGCGGACCCGCGGGCGTGTCGATAGCCAGTCCCAGACCGAGACCATGATGAAGGCCGGTCACTTTGAATTGATCGAGTCGATCGTAAGCGTTGCCGAGATCATACAACGCGCTCACATAGACTCGAGGCACCAGCTGGTACCGCAGGTCCTGATTTATCAGGATCATTTTATCGCCGGTGATGGCGTCCTGCCGCCATCCGACCAGCGAGCGCATTCCGCCCAGATAGAATCGTTCCGAGGCGGGGAGTGCCCGATTCGACAATCCGAACGACACCCTCGGATGATAGGTGAGATTCGACGCCAGGGAGTAGTACGCTTCAACGGACGAGAAGAACCGGGAGAACTCGCGATCGGAGCGAAGGTATTTCTCGGCCAATCTGAGCTGGAGCACATGTTGCTTGCCGGAAGTCGGGAAAGGGAGGCGGTCGAAGTTCTCAACCACCGATTCAATGTTGAGGGTGCTGAGCGTGAAGGCCTCACGGTCGTACCGACCATCGTCATATCTGACGCGTTCGATCGACCAGCCGCCGGTCACCGTTCCGAGCCGGGCGATCTGCTGGCCGAGCCGGATGGTCAGCCCGAACGACGATTCCTCGCGCAGACCGTCGGGATGGTGAGCAGTGTCGAAGGTGGTGCGCTCCAGAGATGTGTACCCGGCGCGAAGCCGGCCGGTGAGATAGGTGGAAAAGATCCGGTCGGCGCTCAACTCGCCGTAATAGGACTTCCGAAAAAGACCGTACTGAGCGTGCAGAAGATACTCCATGCCCATGCCGAACAGATTGTCGTTCATCAGTTCGATAAACTCTTCTGACTGGTACGGATCATCCCAGTGCCAGCCGAACCTCGCCTGGATCGAATGACGATCCTTCACCCGCACATAGACGTCGGCCCCGCCATCGACCGGAACGGCATGAAGGGTAACTCGGTCGAACAGGTTGGCGCCGAAAATCGTGCTCATACCGTCGATCGCCTTGTCCACCGAGAACGGGTCGTTGCGCCGCATCGGGAAATACGAGCGGACCACCCAGTCGCGCGTCTTGCCGGTATGGGCGACATCGATCCGGCGCACCACCCCTTCGTCAATGGCGAGCGTCACTTTTCCGGTCGGATAATCTATGCGGCGGCCCCGGACCGTGGCCAGATCGTATCCGGCGAGCACATATCGTCGCTCAATCGAATCTACACCCTGCATCAATTCGACAGAGGTCAGAACCGTGCTGGAGCCGAGTAGCCAGGAGCGGATGGAATCGTTTGGAAAACGGGCGGCTCCGGAGATTTCGACAGTCATCCGGTCGACTGTCAGGGCGGGTTCTGCGACAATCATCAGCCGAACATGGCGCGGGATTTCATCGACCCTGCCCGCCGAAACCGAGGAATCGATGTCGGCGGCAAGACGAAAGAGCCGCTCGCGCCGGACTACGGCTTTGAGTTTCGCAATCAATTCCCGCCGCGTCAGCCGGGCGCCCCGGAAAACATCGGCAATACGATCGGACACGGCGGAATCGCCGAAAGCTACGCTTGCCGAATCAATGATCATCAGCGTCCGACCGGCCTGTTGTTTCAACTGAGACAGGATTGCGTCGGCCGCCTCTTGTCCGGCGATATACCCCAGATTGATGATGCTGTCGCATCGATCGAAATCCGACGACACGATGTCGCCCAGCGCCGGCGTAATCACAAAATCGGCCTGGGCCAGCTGAGTGGCAAGGGCATCGGCGCTCATAATCGAGGTGACCTGATTGGCGATGACGATCGGTGAAGTGAGATCGGATTTCCCCACCAGCGGACTGGTGGTGTTGACGGCGACCACGCAGGGAACGTCGGCGCACATGCTCCGGGCAATCGTCACCGGTACCGGCATGAGAATGCCGCCGTCCATAAGGAGTTTTTCCCCCTGATCGACACCGGTGAAGGCCAGGGGAAAGGCCATAGTGGCCCGCATGGCGTCGGCCATCGAGCCGGTGTCGAGGACCACCAATTGTCCGCCGACGACGTCGGAACAGACGGTTTTGAACGGAACTCTTAATTTCATGAAGTCGCCGCCGGTGCGATAATCGGCCCGAAGGGTGAGCCGGGCCAGAAGAGTGGTCAACTCCTGACCGCCGGTCAGGGCACGGGGAAACTGCGGTCTGAGTCCGTCGAAGCGGACCGACAGCAGATGTCGCTCACGATCCGTCCGCTGAGTGAACAACATCGAGGAACGCGGCGGCTCGTTGGCGAACAGTTTGGCGAAATCAATGGCCGTGATAATCTCCCGCAACTGATCGGCATTGTAACCGCAGGCGTACAGTCCGCCGATGATGCCGCCGATCGACGTTCCGGCGATTGCCCTGATCCCGATTCCTTTTTCCTCGAATGCTTTGAGAACGCCGGCCCCGGCCAACCCGCGGGCGCCGCCACCCGACATCGCCAGCACCACTTCCCCCGGCGGTGTGGAATCGTTGGGGCCAAAACCGTCGAAGCCGCCGATGACGATACCGGAATCGGCATGAACAGTCACCGAGGCGGCGATCAGAAGGGCGAATATGAGGGTAACAGTTTTCACTTGCTCACGTTGCGGGCCGGGCGGTTCATTAGCTGAGCGCTACGGCGACGGTAACATACATCATGGCACTGACGAATACGGAACTAAAATCTCTCAAGGCCCTCAGATCGAGGCGTGGCCCCCTCGCGGAGCGGCGTTTTCTGGCCGAAGGGGTGCGGGTGCTGGAGGATGCGTTCAGGTTTCGAGTTCGACCAGCGGCCGTGTACGTCGCCGCGACCCGCTTGAGCGACCGCGGACAGACGCTGGTCGGTCAACTGGAACAATCCGGGGCAACGGTGCGTGAAATCCCGGCCCGGCAGTTGGACGCCATTGCCGATACGGAGACATCACAGGGTATCGTGGCTGTCTTTGAGCGACCGGGTGTCACGCTCAAGCAACCCGGACGGGTGCTACCCCGTACCCTACTGGTATGCGACGGTATTTCCGATCCGGGGAACATGGGCACGTTGTTTCGGTCGGCGCTGGCCTTTGGATTTGGGTGTGTCGTTGTGTGCGGTGATGGAGCCGATCCCTTCGCGCCCAAGGTGGTGCGGGGCTCAGCCGGAGCGATTTTCGGACTGGCCGTGATTTCGGCGGAGGCCAAAGCTGTTACCGCCTGGCTGAGCGCCAATGGGTATGTGCTGATTGCCGCTGACCAGAAGGGAGCCGGTTTTGCCCGGGCGCTTTCCGATCTGAAAGGAAAAGATCGGCTGGCGCTGGCGGTGGGATCGGAAGGGCAAGGGTTGTCGGCGACGCTGGTGAAGGCGTGCCACAGCCGGGTGCGCGTGGAACATGAACCGGTGGTCGAGTCGCTCAATGCGGCAGTGGCCGGATCAATACTGATGAAGGGACTATACGATTTATGCCATTCTCCCAACTCCTGAAATCACTCCGGGTAGCCCTTATGGCCGCACTTCTCTGTTCAACGGCGCTGGTAAGCGCCCAGGAAATGAACGAAGCAGAAAAGGGCGTGTGGAAGACCGGCGAGACGAAAGCAAAGCTGGCGATGGGCAAGCTCAACCGGATCGTCATTCGATCGGCCAGCGCGGTGAACGGGTCGATTGAAATCACCACCGGATTTGTCAAGGAAGCCCAGCTCACCTATGTCAAAACGGCCAAAACCGAGTCGCGCAAGATGGCGCTGGATTATCTCGATGCCCTGTCGGTTTCGCTCGATGCTTTCGGCGGAAAAGCGCGGCTTGAGTTTCGCGCCCCCAACCCGGCCCCGTGGAGCGGATCGACCGATGCCGGCATGGTGACCGGGAAACTGCTTCTGCCCAAGGGAACGTTTGTCGAGATCGAAGCAAGCTCGTTTGACATCAAGGCGACCGGCCCGCTCGCGGGGTTGGTCATCATCAATTCGCTCGGTCAGATTGAGGCGACGCGAATTGACAGCTTGGTTGATATCACCACCGCCAACCAGAAAGTGGTGCTCGATCAGATTTCCGGCGACATTTCAGTCACCACCACCAATGCCCCGCTGGTCTGTTCTCACATCAGCACCTCCAAAGTGCCGGCCCGGTTCAAGAATGAAAGCGGCGATGTCAAACTCGATTCAGTAAACGGATCAATCAACGTGCGAAGTAGCTTCGGAAAGATTGCAGTCACCGGGTTCAATGCCGGCGGGGAAGGAAGCACCATCAAAGGAGCATCGGGGCCGATCAGTATTGCCCTTACCGGTTTGACCGGCGGCCCGCTGGTCGTGTCGAACAAGCATGAGGATGTCGAACTGCTGGTCCCCAAATCGCTGTCGGCCTATCTCTCGCTGTCAACCGAAGAGGAGAACCGAATCGAGGCAACCGGGTTTGTCTTCCGCACTGAACTGGTCCAGCGGGATCGGCTCAATCTGGTCGTCGGCAAGGGTGAAGTGAATGTCAACTGCACGGTAAAAGGTCAGGGGAGTATTTACGTGCGAGGAGTGTCGGTGGAATGAAACACGTAATCACATTTCTATTGCTGAGTGCCTGCGCCGTACCGGTTATGGCCGGTGAGCGGTTTCCCCTGCCCACCGGGGCCTTCTACTATCAACCGGCCGGAACGGTGTTCGGCGGCGAGGCGATCTGGATAAATCCGGCGGGAATGGGACGGTATGATGCCGACGGTCTCCAGATGATGGCCGATTATCGCGACGGACGCGCGGTCAAGACATGGGGGGCGCTGGCGCACCGGAAGCGGATGGGTATTGCGTATCGCCAGATTGAACAGGCGTCGGATTCCACCATTCGCGAATTTGTAATCGGTTCGGGAGTCAAGATGGGGGCCGACTTCGAATTCGGCGGCTCGTTAAGCTGGTTCACCGATGGGCCTTCCCTCTACGACGGCCGGAAGCACTGGAATATTGGTGTGCTCCGCAGACCCGGAGGACCCTTATCATGGGGCGTCGTAGTCGGCAACCTTAATCGCACGAAACTGAACGGGGAATTGACGGAGACCGAGTTGCGATACTCGCTTGGCTACCGTCCATTCGGGGACAAGTTGACGCTGGCGGCCGACGCCTTCCTTTCGACCAAGACGCGATTCACCAACGCCGAGTTTGTGTACCACGCCGAATACACGCCGATTCCGGGATTGTATATCAATGGATTTGTCGATTCGCACCGGAACATTCAAATCGGCGCCCGCGTGAATCTTCTGAAAAACTTCGTCGGGGCCAAAAGCGGTCTCGATCGCTCCGGCCATCACCGGGGAACCACTGTGTTCACCGGTATGACCGAACAGCGCCAGCCCTCGGTCATGCGCGAGCCGGCGAAGCGACTGGTCATCCCGCTCTCGCAATTCGGCGGCGAGAATCCGGTCAGACCGATCTTCGGGAGTTCGACCCGTTCGTTTGCGGAACTTATTTTGTCGCTCTATCGCGCCTCGACTGATCCTCTTGTCGCCGAAGTGACCATTATCGCCGACCGGTTCCGGCTATCGTTTGCGCAGGCGCAGGAGGTCCGCCAGGCCCTGCGGCAGTTAAAGAATGCAGGGCGGAAAGTGGTCTGGTTCGACGCTTCTCCGGGGAATTTATCCTACTATGTCGGGTCAGTCGCCGACCGGATTATCATTCCGCCGGTCTCGCAATTGAACCTGGTCGGTATCCGGGCTGAACTTACATTCTATGCCGGCACGCTGGCGAAACTGGGGATCAAGGCGGACCTTTTGAAGATCGGGGAATACAAGACAGCCGCCGAGATGTTCACGCAATCCGCGGCGTCGGAAGAAAACCGCCGGCAGATTGATCGATTGCTTGACAATTATTTCGCTCAATTGATCAACGGAATCGCCGAAGGACGCCATATTTCATCGGATTCGGTCAGGATACTGGTGGATCACGGCCCGTTCACCTCCGCTCAGGCGAAACAATTCGGTCTGGTTGACCAGCTGGCCTATCAGGATCAGCTTGATACCTGCCTGAGTTCATCCGTGAAATCAATCGGCTATGCGCGTTATGTGCGCGACACGCTGGTAACCGACCAATGGCAGTCGCCGCCAACCGTAGCGGTGGTGGTGGCGGAGGGGGAAATTGTTGGACGCAACA